>JAKJFK010000031.1 GCA_022704925.1 candidate division TA06 bacterium
CGCTCGAGCCGTTCGACCGCCCCGGCGTAATCCTTTTTCTGGATAAGCGCCTGGGCCTCGGTAAGCAGGGGCGGCTTCTCCTGGGCCTTGAGGATCGAAGCGCTCAAAAACAGGGCCAGGCAGAACAAACCCGCGATCCGGAAATGAAAGGCCTGCGATTTAAACATATCTACTTTAGTTGCCGGCGGGGGCGGAACCCGTTTACTCAGGGAGCGGCCGGCCGGACCCGGATATCCGGCAGAAATCGAGAAAAGCCCTTTCCATCGCCCTGGTGGAGGGGTGGAAAAGCGGAAAGTGCCCGTATATCACCGAAAACTGCCGGCGGGCGCGCCGGCAGGAAAGACCCTCGAAACGGTACTTGTAAATCGCGGAGGCCAACCCGGTACGGCTGCCGCCGCCCTCACAGTGAAACAGGAGGGGCTTGGGCGCGCTGGCCAGTATCCGGACCAACTCTTCCAGCTGCTTCGGGCTGGGCACCTGCCGGGCCGACAGGTTAAGGTCATAATGGCCGACGCCCAGCCGGGCGCAGATTTCAACTTCATCCCGCCACCAGCGCGCCCGCGGATTGGCGCCGCGCAGGTTCAGAACGCTCCTCAAACCGAGGGCCCGGATAACTTCGGCCAGGCGCCGCCTTCGGTACTGGCAGGCGCGGTAAACCAACCCGGGACTGACGGTCCAGAGATGGTAATATTCACGCAGGAAAAGCAAGCCGGGATGAAAGACACGCTCAAAAAAACGGCCTGGGAGTCGTTTTGATTTCATTCCAAACCCGGCGCCGGCGTAAAGGGTGGGGGAAGGCAGTTTATCCTATAAAATTTAAAGAGCAAAAACGATCAAGAGCGGGAAACGGGATTCGGCGGCCTCGGGTCCAGCTTCGGCTCGGGCGCTGCGCCGCCGGGGAAAGGTACGCTTAAATCCGGCGCGCGGCTAACTCGCCGTCCGCTTGGGGCCGGAAGTCGGCCGTCGCGGCCTGGCTCAAACAGAAGCCGCAAGCGGAGATTATGCCGGACCGCTTACGCTTTTAAGCTTCTTTCCCGAGGCCGCGGCTCCGCGACTCGCCTCACCCGAAACCCTCGGCCCAAGAGAAAAACAAAAATCTCCAGCTTAATACTCAATTTTCGGCGCCCTCGCCTCCCACTGCGGCTCGGGTCGGCCATTCGCTGGTTTGTCTGAATAAGATTCAGAAACAATAATCGCCATGAAGCAGAGCGAAGCACGCTTCATGGCCGTGAAGTGTGCGCTGAGTTCGTCGAAGCGCTCTACTTCACGGCTCTCTTCGAATCCCTACCAGACAGCTTAAGAGCGGGAAACGGGATTCGGCGCCGCTCGGCTTTCACTACGCCTCGGGTCGGCCACCCGCTGGCAACGCTCCTTAATCAGTCGCGTCGCCTGACTTCGCTCCCATCGAATCCCTACCAAGAAGCTTAAGAGCGGGAAACGGGATTCGAACCCGCGACTCCGAGCTTGGGAAGCTCGTACTCTACCGCTGAGTTATTCCCGCGTTCGGCGGTTCCGGACAACCCGGGAGCCGCCTTGCAATGTTTTATTCTACAATCAAAGGCGGAGTTTTATCAAATGAAGGAGGCGGCGGCCGCCGGCAAGATAAACGCCGAAATATCTCCAGACCACTAAGAATTCACGGGAGGCATCAACGGAAGAAGGCGAGTCGCGGGAGGCAAAAGAAACGAGGGAATGAGTATCCAGGGCCCGGAACGAGGCGAGTCGCGGAGCTTTTGCCTTTTCCTTGTTTTTGCCTTTCGTCTGTTCCCCGTAGGCGGCGGTCTTCGGTGAGCGGCGTCGCGGAGTCCGGGTGCAAAACAAGCGAAACGAGGGAATGAGTATCCGAGACGCAAGCCTTCTTGTTGTTGCGTTTCGTCTTTTCCCTTGAAGCCGAGGGCCCGGAACGAGACGAGTCGCGGAGCCGCGGCCTCGGGAAAGAAGCTTAAAAGCGACAGCGGTCCGGCATTGATATCCTCTCGCGGCTTATGTCTGAGCCAGGCCGCGACGGCCGCCTTCCGGCCCCAAGCGGACGGCGAGTTAGCCGCGCGCCGGATTTAAGCGTACCTTTCCACCGCGGCAAAGCGCCCGAGCCGAGTCCGGACCCTCGGCGCCCTGAGGCGGCACCCGGATTCGAACCGGGGAATTGCGGTTTTGCAGACCGCTGCCTTACCACTTGGCTATGCCGCCGTGACCTATAATTATATCGGTTCAAACGGAATGGTGTCAAAGAAAACCCGCGGTTAAAACGGCGGCGACGGGCGTCTTTGTTGACTTTCAAGCCGCAAATGTGATTTAAATATATAATTATGAAAAATTTCCTCCGGGCCGGGGCCGCCAGTCTGCTGCTTATCAGCCTGTTTTGCTTGTGCCCTCGGCCGACCCGGGCCGCCGACATCCCGCTGGAACAGCAGGCGCGTTCGGCCAACGTAACTCTCTATACCTTCTCGGGAGAAAAGTGGATCACCCTGCCTGACCTGGCCTTCCTGCTCAAGGGCTCGGTCAACCATCATGCCGCCACCGGCCGAACCGAACTGAAGTTTTCCAAACACAACCTGGTCCTGCTGCCGGAGACCAACAAGGTTCTCTATGACAACCAGGTCCAGGAAATGAAACAGACACCGCGCCTGGTCGCGGGAGTCATGGCCATACCGGTAAATTTTGCCACCTACCTGCTCAACCTGGCCTTCATCCCGGCCGATCAACGCTCGGAGACGACTTTTCGCCCGGTCCCCAGCGGCGCGGGAAAAACGGAAGGCAGAGAATCGGCCGCCGGCGACACGGGACTGCCGGAAAATGTAACCCTCCAGCCCGGCATTGCCGAACTCATCTCCAAGACGGCCGCCAAGAGCGAAATCGTATTGGTCCTGGACCCGGGACACGGCGGCCACGATTCGGGAGCCATCGGTTCCATCCGGGGCCTTGAGGAAAAACTGGTCAACCTTGACCTGGCCCTCCGCCTGGAGAATTACCTGAAGAACCGCCCGAAGTTGAAAATATTCCTGACCCGCAAGGATGACACCTTCGTCTCCCTGCCCGACCGCACCAAGTTCGCCAATGATAACAACGCCGACCTTCTCATCTCCATCCATACCAATTCCGCCCGTTACAACCGTTATACCGCCGACGGTTTCGAGACGTTTTACCCGCGGAGCAAGGCGGCCGTGCTGGCCAGCAACGTTTCGCTGGAGACCGATGAAATCGCCGCCCTGCTGACCCCGCCTTCCGGCGACCGGGTCATCCAGCAAAGCCAGTTCCTGGCCGCGCACATCCAGGAAAGGCTGGCCAGCTGGCTGATCACCCCGGACCGGGGCATCAAGAAGGCCAACTTCTGGATGCTTAAGGAAAGCGGCATGACCTCGGTCCTGGTGGAGGTCGGCTTTATCTGTAATCCGAATATCGAGGCCAACCTTCAGCAGCCGGAGGTCCGCCAAGCCATCGCCCGGGCCATTGGCGAAGGCCTGGAAAACTACCTGGACGCCAAGCCGTTGAAGAGCCCAATCTCGGTGGGCGGCAGCGTGGTTGAGAAGCCCGATAATGAATGACCTGATCGGCGTTTTCGACTCCGGGTTGGGCGGACTCACGGTTGTCTACAACATTCAGCGCGCCCTGCCGAAGAACCGGGTTGTTTACCTTGGCGACACCGCCCGGCTGCCTTACGGAACCAAGTCCCCCGAAACGGTCAACCTCTTCGCCCGGCAAGACACCCGTTTCCTGCTTCCCTTCGCACCCCGGCTGATCGTGGTGGCCTGCCATACCGTTAGCGCGCTGGCGCTGAAGAACCTCAAGCGGGACTTCCTGACCTCCTTTGTCGGGATGCTGGAACCGGGCGTCCGGGCCGCCCTGAAAGAGACCCGCCACGGCCGGATTGGAGTAATTGGCACCAGCGCCACCGTAAAGAGCGGCGCCTACGCGCGGGAATTGACCCGCCGCAATCCCCGGCTGAAGGTTTTCAGCCAGGCCTGTCCGCTCTTTGTTCCCCTGGTGGAAGAGGGATTTCTCTCCGGACCGGTCACCGAGCAGGTGATCGCCCAGTACCTGGCCCCGTTGAAACGAAAGAAGGTGGATACGGTCATCCTGGGCTGCACCCATTACCCGATGCTCAAGCGGGAGATCGGCCGCTTCCTCGGGGACGGCGTGGCCCTGATAGACCCGTCGGAAGCCGTGGTCGAGGATATCCGCCTGAACCTGGCCGGCCAGCCGGGCCGGCCAGTTCGGACCACCGGAGCGGCCGGAACCCGATCCGGCCGGAAATTGCAGATCTACCTGACCGACCTGACCCCGAACTTCCGGCGCGTCGCCAAAGCTTTTCTCGGCAAGCCGATTCTAAACCTGCGGAAGGTCGGCATCGACGAAAATTGAAGGCCGGGCCGCCGGAGCGGCGAACCACAATCCATAAAAATCATCCGGCCCTCCGCTTCCCCGGAGGTAAAAATGAAAAACAAGCTGCCAATCGAACTTCTTTACACCGGCAAGGTGCGCGAGCTCTACCGGCTGGAACCGGGCAAACTTCTGATGGTCGCTAGCGACCGGATTTCGGCCTTCGATTTCATACTGCCCACGCCCATCCCGGAGAAGGGGAAGATCCTCAGCCAGCTCTCCGTTTTCTGGTTCCGGCGCCTGGAATCAATCATCGGCAACCACCTGCTGATTGACAACTTCCGGAATTTCCCGGAGTGCCTGCGCCCTTTTGAAAAGGAGCTGGCCGGCCGTTCCCTGGTGGTCAAGGAAGTGCGGAAGCTGCGCATCGAGGCGGTGGTCCGGGGCTACCTGGCCGGAAGCGGCTGGGAGGAGTACCGCCGGTCGGGCACCGTCTGCGGCCATCGGCTGCCGGCCGGTCTGAGTCTCTCCAACCGGCTGCCTGAACCGATCTTCACCCCGGCCACCAAGGAGGAGGTGGGCGAACACGACCGAAACATCTCCTTCGAGGAATGCGCCGGGCTGGTGGGATTGGAAGCGGCCCGGCAACTCCGGGAAAAATCCCTGGCCCTCTACCGGACGGCGGCCGCTTACGCGTTGGAACGCGGGGTGATCATCGCCGACACCAAGTTTGAATTCGGATACGATCCGACCGGCGACCTGATCCTGATTGACGAGGCCCTGACCCCGGACTCCTCCCGCTTCTGGGAGAGCGCCCGCTACCAGCCGGGCCGGGAACAGGAGAGCCTGGACAAGCAGTACGTGCGCAATTACCTGCTGGAAATCAAGTGGCCCAAAGAGCCGCCGGTGCCCGAACTGCCACCGGAAGTGGTGGCCCAAACCCGGGAGAAGTATCTCCAGCTTTACCGGATTATAACCGGCCGCAGTCTCGACGATGCGGAAAAAGGAGCCGAGCATGGCCAGCCAGCGCATTGAAATCTGGTACAAACCGGGCGTCCTTGACGCCGGGGCCGCGGAACTGGGCAAGGATATCCAGGACCTGGGCATCCGCAACGTGGACCGGCTGGAGGTGGGAGTAATCTACCGGCTCGACGGCCAGGCCAAACCGACCGAACTGGATCGGATCGCCCGGGAACTCTTCGCGGATTCCATAACCCAGGTTTACTGCCGGGGAAGACGCCGGCGGCGGCCCGGCATTGAAGAGGTCGAGGTCTTCTACAAGGAAGGAGTGACCGACACGGTGGGCGAAACCGCCCTGAAGGGCATCCGGGACCTGGGTATCAAGAGCGTAAAAAAGGTGGCCACCGGCCGCCGTTACTTTCTGGCCGGCCGCGGCCTGGACCGGGCGGAAACCGAACGGATCGCCCGCCACCTGCTGGCCAATGAAGTAATCCAGGTCTGCCACTTCGCCGGCGGAAGAACAAAAACCAAAAAAAGCGCGCCTGAGAGGATTTGAACCTGCCGCCACACTCCGCCGGATCCGCTCCGTTCCAGGAAGGGGGCTTCCCTTCCTGGACCCCATCCCCAATACGAAAAACGCCGGGGAAGCCCTCTTCCCCGGCACCCCTTCCGTGCCGTCGGTTCAAATCCACCACCGCCGACCGGACATCTCCTAAAAAAAAGCGCGCCTGAGAGGATTTGAACCTCCGGCACAGGGATTAGGAATCCCTTGCTCTATCCGGGCTGAGCTACAGGCGCAGGGTCAGGCGGGAACCGAATAGAGGCCGTTACTCCGGCTTCTCATACCAGATGGATACAAAAAGCGAGTTTTCCGCGGTTCCACTCATGCCGGTCGGCGCCTGTCCGAAGGTCTCCCTGATAAATTTCACCTCGGTGATCTTGTTCTCCTGGAGCCATTCCCTTACTTCGTTATCAAGAAAAACCAGGGCCTGTCGAGTAGTGCCGGAGACAAAATGTTTCACTGCCAGCATTGCCACCCCCTCCCTTTCCAGAGAACAGGAAATCCTGCCCTTGCCCCTCCCGGCCGATCGCCTTCCGGTAATCCGGGTCCTGGCTTTAAGTAAGATTATACCAGAATCACCGTCGAGATGGAAAACGGACCGGCCGGATTGACAGTCAACCGGCTTCAGAAGTAGAATAATAACGTTGGCAACCTTTCTGTCCTGGTCTCTACGGAGGCAGAATGAAAATCAGGCTACTCATAGGAGTCTTCGTCTTTCTTGTTTCCGCATCATGGCTGGCCGCCCAGGAAGGCAACCAGGGATATCTGCTGGGTGGCCCGTCGGAAGCGCTGGAACCGGCCGCCCGGGTGACCGCCACTCCAAAGACGCGCCTGGGTCAACCCCGGCCCGCGGTTACGACCGAAGTGAAAAAAGCGCCGGCGGCGGCCCCGGCGGCGGCCCCGGTAGTCACCGAAGTGCCGACCTCGGCCGAAATCGAGGCCGCCAAGGCCAAGGCCATAGCCGAGACGGCCATGGAGATCAGCCGGAAGGCCGAGACAACCGCCAACGAGGCCAACAAGACCAGCGTCGAGTCGAAATCGGTGAGTGAACAGGCCATCAGCGCGGCCAACGAGTCGATCCAGAAGGCCAATGAATCGATCGACAAGGTCAACAAAAACATCGACCGGGTCAACGAGGTCAACAAGAACCTGGTGACCGAAATCGCCCGCCTGAAGTTTGACCTGGAACAGAAGGACAAGGCGCTGGAAGAATCGATTACGCTGCAGAATGAACAGTATGCCGCTCTCAAGACCGAAATCGAGTCGATGAAAATCAAGACCCCTGAAACCTATCGGGTCAAGAAGGGCGATTTCCTGATCAAGATCGCCAACAAGGACGAGATATACGGGAAGGGATCCGAATGGAAACTGATCTACCGGGCCAACCGGGAGAAGATCCGCAATCCCAACCTCATCTATCCCGGACAGGAGCTGGTCATTCCCAAGAAATGAACGCCGCCACCGGTTTTTTTCTCCAACCCCAGAACCCCGGGCGTCCGCCCGGGGTTTCTGTCTTGTTAGGATAACCCGGAAGACCGCTCCATGAAACGCATAACTATCATTGACCAGGAGATAGCCCGGCAGTTTTTCGGCCAGTTCGACCGCAATATCCGGCAGCTGGAAAAGGATTTCAGCGTGACCATAGCCGGACGGGGCAACGAGTTGATCATCAAGGGTGCCCGGCGCAAAGTCCTGGCCGCCCAGCAGGCGGTGGAAAACCGGCTGGCCAGCCTGGAAGGAAGGCCGGCGGCCGCACCTGTCTCGCCCAAGCCAAGCCAGGCCGACCGGGAAACCGAACCGGCCGGCGAAACCATCCAGGTCGGTTCGAAACGCACCCGGATCGTACCCCGGACCGAAGGGCAACTCCGTTACGTGGAGGCGATCCGCCGCAGCGAAATCGTGGTGGGCATCGGACCGGCCGGCACCGGGAAAACCTTCCTGGCGGTCTCCCTGGCCATCGAAAACCTCCGGGAAAACAAGGTGGAGCGAATCGTCATCACCCGCCCGGCCATCGAAGCCGGCGAGAAACTCGGCTTCCTGCCGGGCGACCTGGAAGAAAAGATCCGTCCCTATCTCCAGCCCATTTACGACGCCCTCTATGACCTGCTCTGGCCTGAGGAAATCCGGCGGCTCATGGAACACCGGATCATCGAGATCCTGCCGCTGGCCTATATGCGCGGTCGGACCCTGGGCGACGCCTTTATCCTGCTGGACGAGGCCCAGAACGCCACCCCGGAGCAGATGAAGATGTTCCTGACCCGGATCGGCGTCGGATCGAAGGCGGTGGTTACCGGCGACATTACCCAGTCGGACCTGCCGATGGAACAGACTTCCGGGCTGGAGGACATCGAAAAGTTCCTCAAGACGATACCGGGTATCGAGTTCGCCTACCTGGACGAAAAGGACGTGGTACGCCACCCGCTGGTCCGGGAAATCATACGCGCTTATGAAATCGAAAAAAACCGCCGGAGAACTTCACTGGCAAAACCGGCAGCGCAAAGAAAAAGTAAACCTAAAACGGCTGGCCAGCAGGACGCTTGAAGTTCTGGCGGCCTCGGGCCACCCCTTCCGGCGGGTCGGGATGGTGCTGCTTTCGGACCGGGCGATCGCCGTTTACAACTCCCGCTTCCTGGGGTTGAACCGCCCGACCGACGTCCTGAGTTTCAAGCTTGACCCGGGCGAGGGAGAGGTCCTCATCTCGGCCGAGACGGCCCGGCGCCAGGCGGAGGAATTGGGCCATTCGCTGGAGCAGGAACTGATGATCCTGGCCATCCACGGTTTCCTGCACCTGCAGGGATTCCTGGATTACAAGCCGGCCGACCGGCGCCGGATGGAAGCCGAAACCCGGCGGCTCCTGCGGCTGGCCGGCCGCGAAACTTGAAAATGGGCATGGAAAAGAACCCGAAGGCCCCGCCGACGGCGAAGAGGATAAGCCGGGAAACGATCCTGGAGAGTTTCGACCACGCCTTCCGAGGACTGCTCTTCTGCGCCCGGCGGGAAAGGAACTTCCAGATCCACCTGATCATCGCCGGCGCGGTGCTGGTCGGGTCGCTCTTCCTGAACCTGAGCCTGCTCGAGTTCTACGTTCTGATACTGGTGATCACCATGGTGCTGGTGGCCGAAATGGTCAACACCGCCTTCGAAAAACTGGCCGACCTGGTCGCCCCGGAACAGAGCCGGCGGGTCCGCGACCTCAAAAACATCGGCGCCGCCTGCGTGCTGGTCGTCGCGGCAGTCTCGGTGCTCATCGGGTATCTCATCCTGGGAACCCACCTGGCCTTCTACTCACCCTCGGCCCTGCGCGCGGTGCAGAACTCTCCCTGGTACCTGACGGTGGTCGCCCTGCTGGCCACCATCGTCGCGGTCCTCTTTCTCAAGCGCCGCCTCCAGTCCCGCTCCCTGTTTCACGGCGGAATGCCCAGCGGCCATGCCGCCGTATCCTTCGCCCTGGTAACCGGGATTTTTTTCACCAGCGGCGGCAATCTCCTGGTAACCGCCCTGGCGCTCCCCCTGGCGGTGCTGGTCGCCCAGAGCCGGGTGCGACGTGATATCCACACCTGGCCGGAGGTCATCTACGGGGCGCTCCTGGGCGCCGGAATGACCACGCTGATTTTCCAGGTACTGCACCTGCCAACCGGCAAGTAACCCCTAAAAAAGGTCTCTATGTCAAAAAAAACATCGAAACCGGCGCGGGTAAAACCGACGCTCCAGAACCTGCAGCGCATCTTTCTGACCGGGCTTTTCATCATCGCCCCGGTGGCCGTTTCCCTCTGGGTGCTGGCGATACTGGTCCGCTTCATGGAGAACCTCCTGGGACCGATTTTCAGGAATCTGCTGGGCGAAACCTACATTCCGGGCATCGGTTTCGTCTCGCTGATCCTGCTCATCCTGCTGCTGGGGTTCGTGGCCAGCAACATCCTGGGCCGCCGTTTCCTGAAGAATGCCCAGCAATTTCTGGAAAAGGTCCCGCTCTTCAACAAGATTTACCTGACCGTGCGCGGAATCAGCGACGAAATCCTGGGCGGCGAACAGCAGCGGGCCTTCAAAAGCGTGGTGCTGGTTCCCTTTCCGAGCCCGGGCATCCGGACGGTGGGCTTCATCACCGCCGCGCCGACCGAGGCCGGGCCCGGAGTGGTCGGGGTTTTCGTGCCAACCGTTCCCAACATCACCACCGGGTTTTACCTTATCTACCCGGAATCGGAAGTCCAATCCACCAGCCTGACCATCGAGGAAGGAATCCGGCTGGTGATCTCGGCCGGGCTCTCCCGGAACCCAGGTGAAAAAAACGGAAAGAATCCGCCTGATCAAGGCTGACCGGCTGATCCGGTTGGTGACGGAACTGGCCCGCCAGGCCAACTTCGAGTTCCCGAAGCCGCTGGTCCACCTGCTCGACCGGGCCATCGTGCGGGAGGAAAGCGCCGAGGCCAAGCAGGCCCTGTCGGCCATCCTGACCAACATCCGGCTGGCCCAGCGCCTGCCCCTGCCGCTCTGCCAGGATACCGGCCTGGTCGAGGTCTTCCTGGAAATCGGCCACCGGGTGCGGCTCGACCTGGGCGGCGGCCAAGACCTCGAGACGGTAATCAACCGGGGCGTCTCACGGGCCTACCGCGAATATTACCTGCGCGCCTCGGCGGTTGATCCGTTGAGCCGTGAAAATACCGGCGACAACACCCCGGCCGTGGTGCATACCAGGATCGTGGCCGGCCGCGGGCTGGTCATCCGGATGCTGATCAAAGGTTTCGGTTCGGAGAACATGGGCAGGATACAGGCCCTCTCCCCCGGCGCCAGTCCGGAAGAGATCGTTGAAAAGGTGGTCCAGGCGGTGGCCGAGGCCGGGGCTAACCCCTGTCCGCCGGTCATCATCGGCTGCGGGCTGGGCGGGACCATGGAACAGGCGGCCCTGGCCGCCCGGGAAGCCCTGCTGGAGCCGGAGGAGCTGCTGCGTCCCAATCCCGACCGGCAACTGAGAGCCATGGAAAAAGAGATCCTGCGGCGGGTGAACCGGCTCGGCATCGGCCCGGCCGGAATGGGCGGCCGGACCACCGCCCTGGCCGCGCGAATTGAAAAACGCCCCACCCATATCGCCGGGCTGCCGCTGGCGGTGAACATCTCCTGCTGGGCGCTGCGCACCGCCCGGGCGGAAATCTGAACGACTTCCATGAAAACCGTAACGCTGCCCATGAAAAAAGAGGACCTCGCGGCCCTGGAGGCCGGCCAGGAGGTACTGCTCTCCGGTCCGGTCTATACCGCCCGCGACCGGGTGCACAAGATTATCTTCGAAGAGATCACCCGGGCCCGCCGGGAGAACCGGCAACCCAAGCTGCCGTTTCCACTCCGGGGACAGACCATTTATTACTGCGGCCCCACTCCCACCCCGCCCGGACAAATCATCGGAGCGGCCGGGCCCACCACCAGCAGCCGGATGGACCCTTACACACCGATCCTGCTCGAGGCGGGGCTGCAGGCGGTCATCGGCAAGGGTAAGCGCAGTCCCGAGGTCCAGGCGGCTTTCGCCCGTTTCGGGGCGGTCTACTTCATCACCTATGGCGGTTGCGGAGCCCTCCTGGCCAGCCACGTGTTCCGGGTGGAACCGATCGCCTTCCCGGAACTGGGACCGGAAGCGGTCTGGAAACTTGACATTCTCGACTTCCCGGCCCGGGTCGGCATCGACGCCCGGGGCGGCAAACTCCGGAACCTCTGACATGGCCGAAACCGCAAAAGAAACCGGCGCCTACCTGGAAGCGACCCGCCGGCGGATCGACCGTTACCTGAAGAAGAGCCTGCCCCGGGCCGGCGCCGCGCCGCCGCGCTTCCTCCAGGCCATTGATTACGCGGTCTTCTCCGGCGGCAAACGAGTCCGCCCCATCCTGCTTCTCTACACCAACCGGTTGTGCGGCGGACGGACGGAAAAGGCCCTGCCGGCGGCCGCCGCGGTGGAACTCATCCACACCTTCTCGCTCATCCAGGATGACCTGCCGTCCATGGATAACGACGACCTGCGCCGGGGCAAGCCAACCCTGCACCGGGCCTTCGAGGAATACGCCGCCCTGCTGGCCTCCGATTACCTGCTGATCCGCGCCTTCGAACTCCTGGCCCGCCACTACCCGCCGGAGGCCGCGCTGGTC
>JAKJFK010000032.1 GCA_022704925.1 candidate division TA06 bacterium
CGGTAATCAACTCCCGCCAGCTCCGGCTCGATCAGGCCGGTCAGGAAGTAACGAGTCCGGCGGTTGGCCTCGATGAGGGCCGGAATGTCGGTATGGTTGAGGACTCCAGGCACCAGGTAGTCATATCCGAGCCGCATCCGGCCGGCCTTCAACTGGACCGTCCAGCTGGCCGGAAGGCCGTCCAGGCAGCACCATTCCACGCCGGGATGGAGCGCGCTCAACAGGAGCAGCGCCAGAGCCGGCCAACCCCGCCCCGCCAGGGCCAGCGGCCGCTCCGGTCCCAGGACGGTCAACACGCTTCTGATCTCCTCCAGGGCCAGGTCAATCGGGCAGGTGCCGGCCATCAGGGCGTCGCTGAAATGATAGACGGCCGAAGAGTAGTAGCAGCCGCGGATCTTGAAGTAATCGCTCTGGTTCTCGGGCCGGTCGCTCTTCAGGCGGCCGCAGTTGAAGACGTCCAGCGCCGCCGCCCGGCCGCTCAAGGCCGGCGCCGACTTCAGCCAGGCGCGGGACCAGGCCGAACCACTTCCGGCCTGGTCAACAATCAGCAGGGTCGGCCCGGCCGGCCGGCGTCCGGCAGCCAGCCGGAAGGGCACCCGGTAGCCGGGGGCCAGCCAGGCCGGCCTCCGATTTACCGAAGAGCCGGTCCCGGCGGCCGGACGGCCGGCCCGGGTTCCCCGTTTCAGGAACGGCACGGCCCGGAGCGCCGCCGGCCGGCCGGAAAGAGAACCGGCCCGTTCGGCCGCCTCCCGGCGGGTGCGGCTGACCAGTCCGTAATCCCGGAGGTCCAGGCCGTCCTGGGCGGCCCGGAGTTCCGGCCAAAAGTCCTCCAGTCCGGTCCAGACCGGTTCCAGCTCCGGCGGCCGGCCGCCGGCCAGGTGGCGGCTGAACCAGTTCAGAACCAGTTCGCGGGCCGGCCGGTTCAGGTTATGCACCAGGCTGGTCGAGGCGATTTCCAGTTGTTCGGGAAGGCCGAGTTTGCGGTAGACCGGTTCCAGCCTCCGGTAGATATCAACCTGGTCCGGGTAGCCGTGTTCGGCGATGATCCGCACCGGCCGGGGCGCGAAGAGGGCCACCAGTTCGCTCTGGTCGAAACCGCGTTCCCAGCAATGCCAGAAGATCTGGTCCATGTCCCGCATCACCAGGTGCTGGAAGGCGCCGCGCCGGCTGGAGGTGGCCTGCATGGGAACGGCCGCCCTAACCCGGGAGTCGGCCAGCGCCAGGAAGGTCTGGATTCCGCCGCCGGATTGTCCGGTGAAACCGATCCGCTCCGGATCGACCTCCGGCCGGCTGGCGACGAAGGAGATCGCGCTCGTGTTGTCCCGCACCAGGTAATGGGCCAGCTGGCGTCCGGTCAGCATGGCGACGGCGGCCAGTTCCTGGTGCTGGTCGCAAGGCGACCAGTACTCCGGGTCGGCACCGGGCAGGAAGACCTCGCGGCGCGAACCCTGGCCGACCGGATCGAAGGCCAGCACGTAGAAGCCGTTCTGAGCCGCGTACAGGCACAATTTCAGGTAGGGGAGATAGAGGGCGGCGCGCTCGACGTGTCCGGAGGCCACCACAAGGGCCGGACCGGGGCCGGAACCGGAGCCGGACCGGAAGGTGAAGCCGGAAATCCGGTAACCGGGTTCCGGTTCCAGGAGAACCTGCCGGATCTCGACCCCGGCGAAGGAGAAGCCAGCCAGTTCCCGGAAAGGCACCGGGGCCGCCGGGTCGGGCCGGGGGCCGAAGATTTCTTCGAAGATCCGGTTCAGTTCGGCCTGGACGGCGGCCAGGTCCGACCAGCCGCCGATCCGCTCCAAGCGGCGGTCGGCCCGGAGCCAGCCGGCGCGGCCGATGGACTCCAACCTCAGGTAAGGCAGCGGTTTCCCTTGCGTCCCGGTCCCTTTTTTCTTCATCAGCGGTGGCCTCCTTTAAAATCAGATTTTATTTTTTGATCCGGTCGGCGGCCAGCCCGGCCCAGGAAGTCCCGGGATACCGGTCAACCACCTGCTGGTAGAAACCGCGGGCCCGGGCCCGCTCTCCCTGCGCCTCCCAGACCTGGCCCAGCAGATAAACGGCACCCGGCCGGTAGGCGTTGCCGGCTTCGGAATCGGTAACCTTCAGGAAGGTCTCCAGTTCCTGGCGGGCTCCATCGTAATCCTTGCGCTCCAGGCCGATCCGGGCCGCCAGGATGGACCAGGCTCCCTCCAGCTTAACCAGGGGCAGTTCCTCCCCCCAGGCCTCCAGACGCTCCCAGGCGGTAAAAAAATCCTTCTGCCTGACATAGTAAAGAACCTGCTGGTCGTACCAGCCGTTGCGCGACTCCAGGTTGCCGCGCTCGGTCAGGGGCAGGTAGGCCTGGCGGGCCGCCTCCGCCTCACCCCGCTGCCGGAGGACGTCCCCCCGGCCGATGGTCGCCAGGCGCCGCTCCTCCGGCCGGGCCCCGGCGGCCGTTTCGGCCTGGCGAAAGAGGGTGTCGGCCTGGTCCAGTTCCCCGAGCCGGAGCTGGACCCACCCGAGTTTCACCAGGAATTCCGGCGCCGGCCTCTCGGCCAGCAGCTGCCGGTAGAGTTCGGCCGCCCCGGCGTAATCCCGTTCCCGGACGGCCAGCGCGGCCGCCACCGCTCCGGCGCGACGCCGCTCCTCACTCGAAAGACGGCGGCCCGCCAGATTCCGGTAACAACGGTAGGCCGCCTCGGAACGGTCGTAACTCTGGTAGAGCTGGGCCAGGATGCCCAGTTCCTCGTTCCCGAGCCTATCCAGGTCAAGCCGGTCGAACTCCTCCAGGTAGGCCTCAAGACTCCGGGATGGCAGGCGCATCTCTCCGTAATTCTGCTCAACCGGCACCGTCAACCGGACCCGGTCGGATCCGGCGCCCCGGCGGCCGCGCACCGTCAGGGTCACCGGGTAGAGGCCCGGTTTCAGGTAGGTGTGCAACGGGTTGCGACCGACGGCCGACTGGCCGTCCCCGAAGTCCCACTGGCGCACCTCTATTTCGCTGTCCGGGTGGGAGAGGTCAAAGAAACGAAAGGTCAGCAACTCCCAGTTTTCCCGGCGCAGATAATGGGTGTTCTCCCAGGTCAGGGCGGCCGCCACCGGCTTGCCCCGCCGTTCCAGGTTGACCGGGATCGCCCCGGCCAGCGGAAGGAAAAAGTCGGCCGGAATCACCTGGAAATCCTTCTCGCCCGGCCGCTTGACGGCGGCGGCCGTGATCTCCTGGCCGGAACGGCTGAACTGGTAATAGGCCAGTTCGTGAATCCCGGCGGTCAGCGTCACTTTCCCGGTCCGGGCCGGCCGGATAAACGGTTCCGCACCGTGCCAGCCCGGCCAGGCGGCCGTCAGCTGGCCGTCGATCAGCAGGAAAGAGGCGCCGCCGGAACTGGTGGCGAACTCGTAGACGCCCGCTTCGGATCGGAAGTAACCGGTGTAAATTTTAACCACGTCCTTCTCCGGACCGAAGGGATTGGCCCCGTCCCAGACCTGTTTCCAGGCCGCCCGGCCCAGGCGGCGGCCGGTCCGGCGGCTGGCCTCCGCCACCGCCCGGGCCTCCTCCCAGGTGTCCACCCGGTCTCCCTTGCGCTCGTAAACCTCCAGCCACAGACCGCGCCGGATCGGAAAATCGGCCGGTGCCGGGGCGGCCGCGGCCGGGTTCCCGAAATAGAGCCGGCAACGGCCGCGGGAGGCCGGAAAGAGGATCCGGTAGCGCTGCCCCGGCCCGGCCTGCAGCAATTGGAACGGCACCGAACTCCCCGACTCGTCAAAGAGGCGCAGGTCGGCCCCGTCGGGCCGGGCCGCCCCGCAGAAATCAAGGATGGCCAGCCGATCCCCGGCGGCGTCCAGACGGCCGGAATCCACCTCCAGGGCCATCCGGTACTCCCAGCCCTCCGGCCAATCCGCCTGGCTGGAAGCGGTGCCCGCGGCCGCGGCCAGCATCAGGAAAACCGTGGCCGCCCATAAGAGCGGCGCCGCCGGCCGGATTATTGAATTTTTTAATCGCTCCACCGCTCACTCCTTCGGCACCAGGTCCACCGATTCAAACCGGATGTCGCCCACCTTGAGGTAGGTGTAAACCTTGACCCGCAGCCAGCGTACCTGCGGGTTTCTGAAGACGGCCGCCGTCCGGTAATCGGCCGATTCCGTCCCGGCCGGATGCATGAAGCACTCGTTCCGTTCCAGCAGCCGGCGCCGGCCGGCCACCAGACCCCAGCCCTCGACAAAAACAATGATCTCCTGCCCCTGGCTGCGGGCCCGGACCTTAAGGGTGAACTCGGCCGGCGCCTTCAGCTCCTGGAAGGTCGAGTAGACCCAGAGCCCCGGCCCCTCGGCCGTGGCCCGGTCCAGGGTCAGCCGGAGGGCCGGCGGCTCCTTCTCCCAGCGCACCCGGTCCCCGGTCAGCCGCCAGCCCAGCGGAAAGTCCCGGCCGGAACGGAAATCGCCGTTGATCAGCCAGCCGCCGGCGACCGGACGTCCTTCGGTGCGCCGGACCTGAAAACGGACCGGGTTGGAGACGCTCCCGTCGTAATGGAGGCGGACCTCGAAATCGGCCGGCAGCTCAAACGGGTAGTAGTAATAGTAAAAGGGAATCCGGGCACTGAAGGAGGCGCCGGGCGACAGGTTCAGCTGGAGCGTCCCGGCCTTTGGCTCCGGCGGCATGTGGTTGGTGAACTCCGGGACGGTCACCCCGTTGACCCGGACCTCCAGCCGCCACTCGCCGCCAACGAAGAGAAAACCGTCCTCCTTGGGCTGGAGATACTGGAAGGAGACCGACCGGTCCGCCTCGGCCTCGATCATCAGATCCAGCCGCACCTCCTCCTCCTCGGCGTAAACGGCCCGGGGCGAATTCAGAAACAGGTTCAGTCCGCCGGCGGCCTCGGCCGACGCCGCCAGGCCGGCCAAAAGAAACAGCGCCGGCAGCCAGGTCAGGTTTCGCAAGCCAGCCTCCCTCAATGTCCGGAGATGTCCCGGTAGTAACGCTGGACCAGCCCCTCGTAACCGGCCGGAACCCGGTCCTCCCAGGCGCTGCGCAATTCCCGGTTCCGCCGGACCGAGCGTTCGCTCCCCTCCAGGCGGACGACCGTCTGGCCGACTATTGACTGCTGGACCTGCTGGAGGTTGGAAATGATCAACTGCTTGGTCGTAAGCAGATCCTCGTAGCGGCCGCTGCTCAACTGGACCTGGAAATTGCGCATCGAGGATAAGGCCTGTTCCAGCTGCGGGTTGGAAACGTTAAGCACCTGCAATTTCCGTTCCAGCTTCTCGGCCTCCTCCACCAACCGGGCCTGGCGGCCGGCCAGCTGGTCGTAACGGAAGTTCAGATCCTGGACCGGCCCCTGGAGCCCCTCGGCACCCCAGCCGCTGCTCTTGCCGCCGCCGGTCGGACCGAGCGGGTTTTCGCCGCTGGAATCCTTGATTGAACCCGGTTCCCGGTTGTCCGGGGTCAGCCGGGCCGGGGTGCGCCGGCCGCCCTTGCCGACCGCGGTCTCCTCGACCATCTCGCCGTAGGAACGGCCGGTGCGCCCCTCGCCGGCGCGGCCGCCCACCTCGTGCTGGTTGGGCATGAGGTTCCCGGTGATGCCCTTGGCGCTCATGTTGCTGATCGGTCCGTCCATGGCCGTCCAGCCGGCCCCCTTGTCCATACTGTCCATCCAGCTGCTGGTGATGTCCTCGATCTCCTCCTTCATGTCCTCCTCCTGCTCCAGGAGATCGCCGACGATGTCCATCAGCTCGTCGGGCAGTTCCGCCTCAGGCGCCTCGACCCGCTTGGAGGGCTCCGCCATATCCCACTTCAGGTAATCGGGCTCCTCGGCCATCCAGCGTTCGAGATTGGCCGTCAGTTCCTCGGCCAGTTCCAGGCCGGCCATCGATTCCGGAATGACCATGTGGACCGGCTTGTGAGGAAGCGCCTCGGCCGCCTTCTGCAGGTGGGAGACCATCTCCACCAGTTCCTGGGCGAGCGTGAACTTTCCCTTGGTCTGCTGGTTGATCTTGTTCAGGTCATCCACCATCTTCTGGAAGAGTTCGGCCCACTTGCGTTCGACCTCGGCCAGGTCGGCCGCCTTCTCGGCGGCCCGCAGGTCCTGGGGCTTATCCAGCCGCTTGGCCGCCTCCAGCAGTTTCTTCTGCTCCTCGGCGAACTGCTTCAGGTTTTCGGCCAGTTCCTTGAGGATTTCGATTTCCGGCGGCCGGTTCCCGTCCTCCTCCCGACCGCGGCGGCCGGACGGGTCGGACCGGCCGGCGGCCGGGTAGATATGGTAGAGGCTGGAACGGCCGAGGTTCGGCGCGGCCGGGTGGTTGTCCAGCGCCTCGGCGTAATAGGCGATCGGTTCCGAAAAGCCGGCCGGCAGCTTCAGGTAGGCGCTGGCCGTTCCCTCGCGGCGGCCGGAAAGCTGGGCCTGGAAGAAGACCGGATCGGCCTCCGGCCGGTCGTTCCCCTCCGAACGCAGGCGGAAGCGGATCTTCCGCAACCCGTAGTCGTCGGTCGCCTTGACCTCGAGCCGGATGCTGGCGCCGGCCGACGCTGAAAGGTCGGCGGCCGGCACCGTGAATTCCAGGACCGGCGCCTGGTCGAAACCCGGCTGCAGGCGGAACCTCGGACTGACCCGGTAATCCCGGGCCAGGTAATCGTAAAAGTGAAATTCATAAAGGGTGGCCGACTCCACGGTCAGTTCGAAACGGCGGGAGGCCGCCGGCCGCCCCCCGGAACGGCCGAGGCGCCGGGTCCCGAGCACCAGCCAGGCCGGGCCGACCGGGTTGTTGAAGACCGCCTCCAGGGTAAGCCGGGTCCCGGCCGGAAAGGTTAAATCGCCGGGCTCCTGTTCAAACCCGGCGGCCGCCAGGCCGGTGTAGGCCGGGTACCGGCAATTAATCCGCAGCCGTTTCAGAAAAGTGGGATCCTGCACCCGGACCCGGAACCAGGGCGTCAGGCTCCGGCCGGCCCGGACCCGGTAGGTAAAGGGCTCCCGGACCGCCAGAAAACGGTGCGCGTACCACCCGGCCGGTCCCGGTTCCATGGCTGCCGCGCCGCCGGGGCCGTCGTGGAACTCCACCCGGGGCGCCCCGGCCCCGGCCGCCAGCGCCCGGATCTCGAGGTCGGAGCCGCGCACCACCAGGCAATCGCCCGGCTCCACCCTGATCCCCCAGGTTCCGGGACCGGCCCAGGGGACCAGGAGGCGCAGGAACCCGGAACGGATCGGCCCCGTCGCCGCCGCCGCCAGCAACAGGATCCCGGCGGCCGCGGCCAGCAGCCCCTTGCGGTACCAGCTTACCCGGGGCCGAACCGGCAGGTCATCCAGCTCCCGGATGGAGATCATCCCGGAGGCCTCGCCCAGGAGGCGGTTGACAAACGGCGCCGGGTATCCCTTCGGCCGGGTCCCCAGCTGGTAAGCGTTGATCAGGTGATTCCCGAAGCGGGGGAACTTCCGTTCCAGTTCCAGGGCGAGCCGGTCCGCCTCCAGGCGCTCCAGGCGGCGCCGCTCCAGGAAAGCCTGGACCAGGAGAACGGCCAGCGGCGCGGCCAGCAGCCCGCGCGACAGCCAGGCGGCCCGAGTGACCAAACCGAAAAAGTATTCGAAGGCGAGAATAAACAGCAGCGCGCCGGCCAGCCAGAGTCCGGCCAGCCAGCCGGTCTCGGCCGACCGTCGGCGCTGGACCAGCCGCCGGTAGTGCTGCAGGTAGGCCTGGATCAGGACTCTCGGCTCTTCCATGATGGATTTCCCCGGTTTCAGATCACTCCCTGGCGCCGCCGCAGGAACCAGCAGAGGTTGAGCATCAGAAAGACGGCCGGCAGCAGGAAACGGCGCGCCGGCCGCGCCAGTGAAACGTTATAGGTGACCGGCTCGCCCCGGGCCAGTTCCGGACCGAAACCGCCGGCCGATTCCAGGCGCAGGTAACGGCCGCCGCCGGTTTCGGCCAGGCGTTCCAGCCAGGCGTCGTTGCGCCCCGGCTCGGACCATTCGGAACCGGAACGGCTGACCGTGACCCACTTGAAGACGCTGCGACCGGCGGCCGTTGCGCCCACCAGGTAAAGCCCTTCGGCCGGCGGCGTGAAGGAGGCCGCCTCCGATTTGAAAACGAGGCGTTCCCGGCGGCCGGACTGGTCCTGCCAGAAGACCTCCGGACTCCCCTCCGGACCGCCCGGCCGCCAGGCGAGCCGGACCGCAACCGGTTCGCCCAGTCCGTACTCGCGCCGGTCCAGGAGCAGATCCGGGAGACGCCGGCCGATGCCCAGGTACTCCTCCGGACCGCAAAGGTAGCGGATGAGACGCCCCCAGAATTCCTCGTAACGCTGTCGTTCCGAGGCGCCGCTGAAGTACCACCGCCAGGTATCGTCGGTTCCCACCACCAGGCACCGCCCCTGCGGAGCGAGATTCACCGCCGCCACCGGCTGGCCGGGGTCCCCGTCCCGGGTCAGCAGGACCAGCCCGCCGCGGGCCGGTACCCGGAACGGGTTGCGCCGCTCCAGCCTGGGCAGCCGCCCCAGGCCTTCCAGGAAGGTAACCGGCTGGGAGACCGCGGCGGCCGCCGGGCTGAAGGCCTCGGTCAGCACCCGGGACTCGCCGCCGGCGAGGGCCACCGGCAGCAACGCTTCCAGCGGCGTTCCGGCCAGGCCGCGCAGAAAATTGTCGCCGCCCAGGAGCGCCAACCCGCCGCCGTCCTCAAGCACGAAGTCGCGCAGGGCGGCCAGCTGCCGGCCGGTAAAGGCGGTGAAGTCCAGGTCGCCCAGGATGACCAGGTTGAAACCCTTGAGAAAATCGCGCCGGCTGAGGAAATCGGCCGGCAGGGAGAGCTTGCCGCCCCCGGTCTGCTGGAAGAGGCTGCCGCCCACCCGGACCAGAAAGTAGGGTTCGAGCTGGGCATCCGATTCCAGGTAACGCTTGAGAAACTTGTACTCCCAGCGCAGGCCGCCGTCAAGGTAAAGGATCTTGATCCGGGGCGCCACCACCTGGACGACCGCCAGGCCGGTGTTGTTGTCGGTCAGCGCCTCGTTCGGCTGGCGCGCCACCTCGACCTGGTACTCGAAGACCCCGGCCGCGGCGGCCGGCACCTGGAATTCGGCGTAACTGAAAAGACCCGAATCGCGCAGGGTCGATTCCTGGAGGACCCGGTCCGCCTGCTTGAGGCGGATCCGGGCCAGTCCCGGCGGGTATCCGGACTGGCGCACGTAAGCCCCGATATGCACCGTCTGTCCCTGGTAGACGGGTGAATTGACCACCAACTCGGCCAGGCTCAGGTCCTTGAACTCGCTCTCGCCGATGCCGACCGCGTAAACCGGGGTCCGAAGGTTCTTCTTCAACCCCTCCCAATCCGGCGGCGTCGGATCGGCGCCGTCGGTCAGGACCAGGATCGCCGCGCCATCCCGGCCGACCCGCTCGGCCAGGTCCCGGACCGCGGCCGCGATCCGGCTGGCGCCCGCCTCCGGCTTCAGGCCGGCCAGCGCCTCCCGGCTGACCTCGGTCAACTCCTGGCCGGCGGTGTGGAAGACCGGCCGCATCGACCGGAAATAATGGCGCGCCTTGAGGAACTCGCGGGCCCGGTCCAGGCGGCTGACGCCGCGCCGATCCTTGATTCCCATGCTCAGCGAGGTATCAACCAGGATATGGAGCCGGTTCTTCGTCCGGCGGCGCAGGCCCAGGGCGAGTTCCGGCTGGACCAGGAGCAGCACCAGCAGTACTACCGCCAGCGCGTGCAAAACCGGCAGCCACCGCCGCAGCCGCCCGGAAAAATGGACCGGCCGATAGGCGTAAAAAATCAGCGCCGAGACCCCGGCCAGCATCAGGATCAGCCACCAGCCGGGCACCAGGCTCTGCCAGCCGAGTTTAAGCATGCCGCCCCTCGCGGTGTTTCAAATGGTAGAAGAAGGCCGCCAGGCCCGCCTCGGCCAGGATCAGCAGCAGGGCCAGGCGCAACAGGGTGTCGGAGAGATCCCGGGCGGCCGCCCCGCGTTCCAGAAATGGCAGCGCCTGTTCCGCTTCCAGGAACTCAACCGTGACGCCCGCCAGGCGCTGCCGGACCTCGGCGGCGCCGATGCGGGCCAGATTTCCCTCCTCCGGGTCGGGATTTACGGAAATCACCCGTTCCCGGGCCGTCCCGGAAGCGGTCGGCACCAGCCGCCAGAAGCCGGGCCGGTCCAGGCGCCAGCCGCCGGCCGCCGGCTCGGCCGGGACCTCTGATCCTTCGGGAGAAAAAAGACGGCCGCCGCCGGCCAGCGGACGGAAAACCTCTCCCGTTCTGACGGCCAGAAGATTGCCGCCGGAGAGATAGCGGGCCAGGTGCTGCATCAGGACCGGGAAACCCGGCTTGAAGACCAGGTTGGTCCAATCCTCGCCGGGCAGGAAGGCGGCCAGCATGATCCGACCCCGGCCCACCCGTTTCTCCAGCAGCAGCGGCAGGCCCGACTCGCCCCGCATCAGGACCGTCCCGTCGACCGGCTCCAGCCGGACCAGCCGGTTGAAATTGACCGATTTCAGGTACTCCAGCGCCCGGCTTCCAAAGGGAAGGAAAAGCGGATGCTCGGCGGCCGCCCAGGCGATCCGCACCGGCACCGCCAGGCGCGGCCAATCGATGATCCGGGCCGGCATCAGGAACTCGGTGCCGCCGGGCGCCTGCCAGTCGCGGTTGAAATCGGCGGCCAGGACCCGGTCGCCGGCGAAGTAAAGCAGGTTGCCGCCCGACCGCACATAATCCTGCAGGAAAGCCGAGACGGCCGGCGCCAGGCGGCCGGGATCGGCCAGGATCACCATTCCGCAGCCGGCCAGCGCCGTGGCTGAAAGACCGGCGCTCTCCCGGCTGAAGAGTTCCAGCCCGGTCGTTTCGGCGTCGAGCGCCAGGGCCTTCTCCAGGTAGAAGAGGGCCGGACCGGACGACCCGGCGATCATGATCCGGCGCGGCCCGGAAGCGTTCAGGTCCACCCGGCAGACGTTGTCGGCCGCCAGCGGATCGCCGGCCGCGGCCACTCCGCCCTCCAGCCGGCCCGCCTCCTCCGGCAGGTCGAAATCGACCGAACGGCTCTCGCCGGCGGCCACTTCCAGGCTCCGGGCCAGCCGCCAGGCCGGGCCGGCCAGTGACACCTCGGCCACGGCCGGCCGGTCACCCCAGTTGGAGACGGTGCACCGGGCCCGGCGGCGGCCCGGAACCGGTTCGACCTCGCGGCAGGTAAGATTGCCGGCCGCCGGCGGCCCGGCCAGGGCCAGCACCAGGGCCGGCCGCCGGCCGTCCTTCGCGCTTCGGACGACATTCCGCCACGGGTAGGCCTGGCCGTCGGTGAAAAGGTAGATGATCCGGTTGCCGGTCTTCCGGTCCAGCAGGCCGAAGGCCTCCTCGAGGGCCGCCGGAAGGTTGCCGGCCGTCCAGCCCGGTTCGATCCCGTCCAGCCAGCGGCCGACGTCGTCGCGGCGGCGGGTGAAGGGCAGCCGGCGGCCGGCGAACGTCAACACCGCCACCTCGCTCTTCTCCGGCAGGCTGGCCAGAGCGGACCGGGCCAGCTCCCGGGCCCGGACGGAGGCCGTCCGGCCGTTGACCGCGGCGGCCATGCTGAGCGAATCGTCCAGGATCAGCACCGCGGCGGTCTCCCGCTCCCCGAAGAGCCGGGACCGGCTCACCGGGCCGGCCAGGGCCGCCAGCAGGCAGGCCAGGGCCAGCACCCGCAGCAGCAGCACCAGGATCTCCTCCAGGCGGCGCCGGCGGCCGGTCCGCAGTTGGGAAAGACGCAGGAACTGGAGCGTGCTGAACTTGAGGACCTTGCCGCGCTTGCGGGCGAACAGGTGCACCAGGATCGGCAGGGCCGCGCCGGTGAGCGCCCAGAGCCAGAGCGGGTTCAGGAAGTTCATGAGTAACGGGCGCGCCGCTCCAGGTAGCGGTGCAGGAAATGATCAAAGGGATCGTTGGTAAGGGCCCGGACATAACTGATATTGTGTTCGGCGCAACCCTTCCGGTAGGTTTCGAGAAAGTCGCCGACCAGTTTCCGGTACTCGGCCCGAATGG
>JAKJFK010000229.1 GCA_022704925.1 candidate division TA06 bacterium
CGTCGCCTTCGGCCAGGCCCTTCAGGGCCGCCACACCGAATTCGCCGACCAGACGCGGGTCGTCGGAGAAGGAACGGAAGTTGATTTCCGGGTTGCGCGGATTGGTGTTCACGTCAAGCACCGGCGAATGGATGAAATTGACGCCGATGGCGCTGAGCTGCCGGCCGATCGCCTTGAAGACCTCGTAGGCCAGCCCGGGGTCGCCGGTGGCGGCCAATCCCATGTTGCTGGGAAAGAGGTTGACTCCGCCCCGGATGTAGTCGTTATAGCTGTCTCCCTCCTGGTCGATGGAGTAATGGAGCGGCACCGGGTGTTCGCGTTCGAGCGCCATTGACTGATACCGGTTGAGCAGTTCCGCGTACTGGCCCGGGGTGGCATAGACGGCCGAACCCATGCGCCGGCCCCGCTGTTCGTCGATGGCGCCGCCCTTGAAGGTCCGTTCCTCGCCCTTTTTGTAAGCCAGCCCCTCCCTTTCCCAGGGGATCAGGCGCAGTCCCCCGCAGTTGAGGAGTTTGACCGCCTTGACCACTTCGGCCTTGATGATGCTGTCATTGTACCCGATGGTGAAACACTGCCCGATTTTCTCTCTCAGACTCATTGACTTCAGCCGCTTTTCGAAATTGCGAACCATCGGTGCCTCCAGGGATGTGCGTGGAAGATCCGTATTAAGGGCGAGCTAATACCAGATATCTATTTTATCACAACCTTACCGGCCGCAGCCGCCGGGACGAGTTCAATCCGTACTGCGCCCCGGACCGAGTTCCCCAGGTAAACCGCGTCGGCCGCCGCAAGGTCTTCGGGATGCAGAATCCGTTCCGAGGCCGTCGGGTGGGCGGCCAGGAATTCCCGGCGCCAGATGCCGTTCAGCAGGCCGCAGGCGGCCGGCGGAGTGAAGAAACGGCCGTTTTTTTCAATGAAGAGATTGGTAATGGCTCCCTCGGTTAATTCGCCCCGTTCGTTTTTGAAGATGAAATCGAATAATCCCCGGTCCGTGGCCAGGCGGTGTGCCCGGTTGTAAAGACGCCGGCGGGTGGTCTTGTGATATAGGAAGGGGTTTTGGGAGTTTACCGGCGCCGGATAAAAGGCCGCCCTGGAAAGGCCGGGGGCCGCGTCCGTTTCCTTCAATCGGGCGGCCTCTATTTTGATCCGGCCCGCCCGGTTAAGCAGCAGACGCACCCGGTATTCGCCGCCTTCCAGCCGGCCGGCGAAAGCGTCGAGAGCCCGGTTGACCTTTCCCAGGTCGCATTGGAATCCGAAGAAGGCCGCTGAATTCTTCAGCCGGGCCAGGTGTTCCCTCCGGTAGAGATAGGTTCGGCCCTGCCAGCGCAGGGTTTCCAGCAGGCGGAAGCGGGCGGTTGATTTCGCCTGCACACTTTCCAGGAAATCGCCCTTCAACCGGCATTCCCGGTATTCGGCGGCCGGCCGGGAGTTCCAGGTAAGGCCGCCGCCCACCCCCATTTCGCCGCGGCCGTCTTCGATGACCAGGGTTCGGATGGCGACGTTGAAGAGTCCGCGGCCGCCGGGGCCGAGCCAGCCGATCGCCCCGCAGTAAGGGCCACGGGGCGATTTTTCGATCTCGGCGATGATCTCCATGGCCCGCAGTTTCGGAGCTCCGGTGACCGAGCCGCAGGGGAAGAGGGCGGCGAAGATCCGTGGCAGGTCAACTCTTTTCAGCCGCCCCTCGATCGTCGAGGTCATCTGGTGGAGGGTTTCGTAACTTTCGATCTCATAGAGCCCGGTCACCCGGACACTCCCGGTCCGGCAGATCCGGCCCAGGTCATTTCTGAGCAGGTCCACAATCATCAGGTTTTCGGCCCGTTCCTTTGAACTGGCGGCCAGTCTTCGCACCCGGGCGGCATCTTCGGCCGGGCTCCTGCCCCGGCCGGCGGTCCCCTTCATCGGGCGCGTGACGATGAGTCCGCCCCGCAACGAGATGAAGAGTTCCGGGGAAAGGCTGAGGATGGAGAGGCGGCCTTGCCTGATGAAGGCGGCGTAACCGGCGCTCTGCCTGGAATGCAGGGCCCGATAAAGGTCAAGGGGATCGCCCCGGAAATCAAAACGGTAACGGCAGGTGTAGTTTACCTGGTAAACATCGCCCCGCGCGATGTATTCCTTTACCCGGGCCGCCCGGCGGGCATATTCCTTCCAGCCGGTATCCAGTTTCAGGGGGCCGAGATAGAAGGGGCGGCTGGGGATCGGGAATCGGCTGTCGGCCGGATTCGGACAGGTATCAGGCTTGCGGTAGACTCCAAACCAGAGCAGCGGCCGGCCGGCGGCCGCCCGATTTTTCGGCCGTTTTTCCCAGAAAGGGTCCAGGCCGTATCCGGCTTCGTAATCAAGATGACCGGCCACGTAAAACCCCTGCTTCAAAGCTTCCTGCAGTTTTTCCAGAGCCGCCGGGACCGCGGCCGGTTCTTCGGCCCGGACGATTTCAACCGGGTCGTGGAAGAGGAGGCGGCGCCGGCGGCCTCGTCCCGGCCTCAAGTCTTCCAGCAGAACGAAGTTTTTTCGAGCGGGGGAAGCGGCGGCCATTTTTTTATCCGGGCC
>JAKJFK010000230.1 GCA_022704925.1 candidate division TA06 bacterium
GCAGCCTGCTCACCTCAGTCATTCTTCCCGCCCGGGCCGGGGGACGGGTGGTCGTCTGCGACCGCTTCACCGATTCCACCCTGGCCTACCAGGGCTACGGACGAGGTCTGCCGCTCAAGCAACTGACCGACGCCTGCCGGCTGGCCGTCGACGGACTGCAGCCGGACCTGACCATCCTGCTGGACCTGGATCCGGACAAGGCGCTGGCCCGCTGCGGACAACCCGACCGCCTCGAGGCGGCCGGGCTCGAATTCCAGCGCCGGGTCCGGAACGGGTTCCTGACGCTGGCCCGGCAGGAACCGGCGCGGATCCGGGTGATCGACGCCTCCGGCAGCCGGCCGGAGGTCTTCCGCCGCGTGCGCAACGAACTCTCGAACCTGCTGGTCAGCGATTGAACGCCGGACCGAAAAAAGCCAATGACTCGCCCGGAAATCGAAGCTCTGATCCTGAAGACGGTTGACACCGGCCGCTACCAGCGGCCACTGCTCATCAGCGGCGGTGGCCGCGATGACCGGTTTCAACTGGCCCATTTCTTCGTCCAGGCCCTCTTCTGCTCCAGGCGGACCGAAGGACGCCCTCCCTGCAACCGCTGCCCGCAATGCCGGAGCATCAAGGAAGAATCCCACCCCGACTTCAAATTCATCGAGGGGGCCGGCGAACAGGGTCTTCTCAAGATCGAGCAGGTCCGCCAGCTCAAGGAATCGCTCAACCTGAGCCCCTACCAGGCGGAACACCGGGTCTACCTGCTGGAGGTGGAGGCCATCCGGGAGGAGGCGGCCAACGCCTTTCTGAAGGTGCTGGAAGAGCCGCCCCAAAGCGCGGTCATCGTGCTGCTGGCTCCTTCCGAGCGCCAGTTCATGCCGACCGTCCTCTCGCGCCTGAATCAGCTGCGCCTTCCGGACGCGGAGGCGGCGGTGCCGGAGACCGACCGGATGAACCGGATTCTCTCCCTCAGCTGGTCCCGGCCGACCGAAATATTCGCGCTGGCCCAGGAGCTGGCGGGCAAGAAGGAGGACCCGGAGAAAATGGACTCCTTCCTGATCGAGCTGGTCAACTCTCTGAACCTGGCCCTGAAGCTGAAGGCCGGCACCGCCCTGGAAAACGCGCCGGCGGCGGTGCGGGAACTGGCCGACCGTTCCCGGGACACGGCCGAACTGGCCGCCCTGCTGGACGAGGTGCTCCGGAAGCGGCAGGACATCCTGCGCGGCCGCGTCTCGCCGCGGCTGGCCCTGGAGTTCCTGCTGATCATCATCTCCCGGCCCCGCCGCGGCCGGTCTTCGCCCTGACCCGGCTCAGCGCAGGCTGATCTTCAGGTCGGGCCGCTCGCAGAGCGTCCGGTGGATCAGGCACTTTTCGGCCCAGCCCAGCGCCTCGCGCCGCCGCTCCTCGGTCTCGGCCGAGGGCAGGCGGACCGAAACGGCGATGCTGGTGATGCGTTCCTGGTCCTTGGCATACTCGGCCTGGACCTCGAGTCCCTCCGGGGAGAGGCCGGAACGCTCGCAGAAGAAGAGCACGTACATGCCCACGCAGGAGGCCAGGCTCAACACCAGGTAATCGGGCGGGGTGGGGCCGGTGTCGCTCCCCTTGAGTCCCAGCGGCAGGTCAACCGGGAGCCGGTGCTGGCGGATGGACGCCTCGAAGGAGCGCCCCTTCCTGAACTTCACCTTGAGTTCTTCCATGCTTCCTCCTTTTGAAAGAAAGAGATTATTGAAATTATAACCCACCGGCGGCCCGGCCGGGAAACCGAATCAACCCGAAAAACCCGGCGGAAAACTTGACTTGAAATCGGCTCTTTAAGTAATATAGATCAAGCAGGTTTTCCGGCCCTCCCCGGCGGATGGCCGGCTTCCCGAACCCGAAAGGAGCCGCGGTCATGGAACTGATCTTCGCCCCCACGATGGACATGCTGAAACGCTTCTGGTACGGTCTCTCCAACTTTGTGCTGGTGCTGGTCTTCTTCCTGATCGGCTGGCTGATCGCCAAGATCATCACCCTGCTGCTCATTCACGCCTTCCGGACCATGAAGATCGACCGGATCATGGAAGAGTCCGGCTTCAAGTCCCTGCTCGAGAAGGGGGGCGTGAAACGGCCGGCCTCGGAGATGGTGGCCAACCTGATCTACTGGGTACTGCTGCTGGTGGTGGTCTTCCTGGCCCTCTCCATCGGCGGGATCGCCATCCCGACCAACATCATCGGCACCCTGCTGGCCTTCATTCCGAAACTCCTGCTGGGCATCGTGATCTTCGTCTTCGCGATGTTCGTGGGCAAAATCCTGCGCGGAGTGGTTAAAACCTCGGCGGCCAACTCCGGAGTGGACAAGGCGGATACCCTGGCCAAGATAGCCGAGATAGCCGTCCTGATCTTCGGGGCCGTGCTCTCGATGCAGGTGGTCGGCATCGCCGCCGAGTTCATCGGGACGGCTTTCAACATCGTGCTGGCCAGCATCTGCTTCGGGGCGGCCCTGGCCTTCGCGCTCGGTTCGAAGGACCTGATCCGGGAATGGCTCGAGGGGTTCAAGAAGAA
>JAKJFK010000033.1 GCA_022704925.1 candidate division TA06 bacterium
TGATTCTCATCGATGGGATCGACGTCAAAAAACTGAAGCTGCACGACCTGCGGGAGAACATCGGGATCGTCATGCAGGAGCCGTTCCTCTTCAATGGAACGGTCATGGAAAACATCGCCTACGGCCGCCTGGAGGCGACTTTCGAGGAGATTGTGGCCGCGGCCAAGCTGGCCAATGCCGACCAGTTCATCAACGCCCTGCCGGACGGGTATGCGCACCAGATCGGCGAACGTGGCATCAAGCTTTCGGTGGGAGAAAAACAGCGCCTGGCCATCGCGCGCGCTCTGCTCAAAAACCCGCCCATCCTCATCCTGGACGAGGCGACCTCCTCGGTCGATAACCAGACCGAGGCTCTTATTCAACAGGCGATCGACCACCTGCTTCGGGACCGGACCTCCTTTGTCATCGCCCACCGCCTCTCGACGGTCATGCACGCCGATAAGATACTGGTGATCGACGGCGGCCGTATCGTGGAATCGGGTACGCACGATTCGCTGCTGGCCGCCGGCGGGGTTTATGCCCGGCTTTACCGTATCCAGTGGCGCCATTTCCGCAGCCAGGAATCGGAAGGAATGAAGGCGGAAATCGGCGGGTAAAACTCTCCCGCGGCCGAAATTCGGGCCCCGTTTTTTGTGACCCGGCCGCCGCTTAAAGGTGGGAACCGGCCACGTAGCCGGTCGTAAAGGCGGCCTGCAGGTTGAATCCCCCGGTCGGGCCGTCGACATCGATTAGTTCGCCGGCGAAGAAGAGGCCGGGGTGAAGGCGTGATTCCAGGCGGCGCGGGTCGATCTCCTTCACCTCCACTCCGCCCCGGGTCACGATGGCCTCGTCGGCCGGCCTCAAGGCTGCCACGGTCAGGGGAAAGGCCTTAAGTTGCTCCAGCAAGCGGCGGCGCTCTTCGGCGGTCACCTGGTGGGCCGGCTTCTCGGCCGGCAGCCCGGCGACCGACAAAAACCTTTCCACCAGGCGCATCGGCAGCAGAGTCCGCAGGATATTCTTCACCTGGCGCCGGCCCAGGTTCAACTCCCGTTGAAGCCGCTGGTCAAGTTTTCCGGCGTCCAGGGCCGGCTTGAAATCAATCGAAAGGCGGGTGACCGCCTGGTGTTCGCGACCGGTAAGAATCCGGGAGAGATTGAGCACCGCCGGGCCGGAAAGTCCGTAATGGGTAAAGATCGCCTCGCCGAATTCCGAGCCAAGCTCCCGGTCGCCCTGGGAAAGGGTGAGCGCCACGTTTTCCAGGCTGACACCCTGCCAGTCGCGGATCCATTTCTCTTTCAACTCCAGCCCGCAGAGGGCCGCCCGCGGCTTGTTGATGGTGTGGCCGAGCCGCCGGGCGATATTGTAGCCGTCGCCGGTCGAGCCGGTCTCCGGGTAGGAGCGGCCTCCGGTGGCCAGCAGAAGGGTTTCACTCGAAAAAGTATCCTGCCGGGTAACCAGTTCCCAGCCGGACGGGAGCGGGTTTGCCCGGATCAGCCGGTTTCGGAACCAGAGCTGAACCCGGGCGGCTTCCAGCCGGCGCCTCAGGAAGGCGACGATTTCAGCCGAGGACTGGCTGGCCGGAAAGACCCTCTGGCCCCGTTCCACCGTCAGCTTGATCCCGCCGGACTCGAAGAAGTCCATCAGTTCCTGGTTGAAGAAACGGGCAAAGGCGTTGCGGAGAAAGGCACCGTTATGGTAAGCCGCCAGGAACTCGTCCAGGCCGCGCCGGTTGGTAAGGTTGCAGCGGCCGCCGCCGCTGATCAGGAGTTTCTTGCCGAGTTCGCCGGTCCGTTCCAGAAGCAGCACCCGCCGTCCCCGCTCGGCGGCCCGGATCGCCGCCATGATCCCGGCCGGCCCGCCGCCGACCACCACCACCTGGTTTTTTATACCCGCCATCCTCAAATTATAGCACGACGATTTAAGCGATGGTATACTTAACTGGAAAGGACCGCTTTTCAGGATCGGCCACCATACACCGGAATCGGAGGCCTTGATGAGAGGCAGCGGAAGCAGTCAGGCGGCAAAGAGGGCTTACTGGACCAGGGAGATGGAAACCGGGTATGAATTCATGATGAAGGTGCTCGCTCACCCGGTTTGCGATGCGGGTGAAGCCCTGGTTTCATTACCGGAGGCGCTCCGCGGCACCGGCATCGAGGTTGTTTTTTTTCGCCGGCAGCGCATTCCGGGACACCGGCCTATCTTCCGCCTGCGCGCCGGCCTGGTCAAACCCTGGCTGTCGGCCGCCGAAGCGATGAACCGGCACGGCTGGAGAATCCGCATCGAGGACGGCTACCGCACCCGTTCCATGCAGAATCCCCTCAACCGGCCGCCGGCCCTCTTCGATGCCATCCTGCGCCGCCTGCTCTGGGAGACGGAAGGGCGTTTTCCTTCCCCGGAATTCGTCTTCCGACGGCTGACCGTCCTGGTCACCACCATACCCAAGCTGGGCACCCACATGTCGGGCAGCGCCATGGACATCTCGGTCTTGAAACGCAAAAACGGGGAGGAGGTGGACCGGGGCGCCCCCTACCTGGAGATGAGCGAACTGACCCCGATGGCTTCGCCTTACGCCCCGGCCGCCGCCCGGCGCAACCGGGCCGGCATCAGCCGGATCATGGCCGAACACGGTTTCGCGGCCTATCCATTCGAATTCTGGCACTACAGCGGCGGCGACGCTTATGCCGCCATCCTATCCGAAAAAAAACAGCCGGCCCGTTACGGTCCGGTGGATCTCCTGAACGACTCCGGCCGGATCCGGCCGATTGATAACCCGGCGCTTCCTTTGATAAACCCGGTCGAAATCCAAGCCGCCCTTTCGAAGGCCGCCCGTCGTTTAGGCATAAAAATACCGGCCAAAATGGAATAAAAGATGGCGCCGAACGCCTTCCCGACCGCCTTTCTTTACGGCGCGGTTTCCGGCCTGGCCCTGGTGCTGGGAGCCGGCACCGCCCTGCGATTCCGGCTCCGGCAGCGGGCAACCGCCCGGATGATGGCTTTCGGTTCCGGGATTCTTATCTGCGCCCTCACTCTGGGACTCCTGGAAGAGGCCTTTCATTACGGGGGGGCGGCCGCGGTGACGATCGGTTTTCTGGCCGGCGGGCTGGCCTTTATCGGCGGAGATTACCTGATTCACCGGGCCGGTGGCCGGCAGCACCGGAGAAAACCCTGGCTTAAAAACGAACGCTGCGCGAGCGGCCAGGCCATTCTTCTGGGCGCCTTCCTGGACGGATTGCCGGAATCGGCGGCGCTGGGAATAACCATCTTCAGCGGACAGGGGCGCGGCCCCTTGATGCTGGCGGCCATCTTTCTTTCCAACTTCCCCGAAGCGCTCGCCTCCGTCGCCGGCTTGCGTCGGACGGGATTCCGGCCGGCGCGGATTCTAAAACTATGGGGGCTGGCCGGAATTTCCACCCTGGCGGTCACCCTGCTGAGCTTCCTGTTCCTGCCCGGCCTGCCGGTCCGCTGGCTCGGATTGATTGAAGCCTTCGCGGCCGGGGCGATCCTGGCCATGCTGGCCAACAGCATGATGCCCGAGGCTTACGAAGAAGGCGGATTGAGCATCGGGATCATGACCGTGCTGGGTTGCCTGGTCGCCTTCCTGCTGGCCCGATTTTGAGCCGGCGAAAAAATCATAGCTCCTCGAAGCCGCCCTCGACCGGTTCGGATCGGCGCTGCCGGAACATCCACCAGAGCAGCCAGCCGCCCGCGGCCACGCCGGCCAGCAGGAAGAAGACCCCCGTGAAACGGACCGCCCCGGCTATCCCGCGGCAGGCCTCGAGCCGGTCCAGCCTGGTCAGAAGATAGTTCCAATCGTGAATGGCCCCCTCCCCGCCGAAGGGGGAGACCAGCGGCAGGGCCATGGCCTGGGCGTCACCGATGTAGGTGGCGATATCGAAAAAATTGGTGCCGAGCCAGCCCAGGGCGAAGGCGATGGCGAAAAAATCGGCCTGGCGCCAGAACATGAAGATCGAAATGACCGGCACCAGGAGTTGAAAAAGAGACCCACCCAGCACGGAAAGGAATTCGCCGAAAGGCATGAAGACGAAATGGCCCAGTTCGTGGATTCCCAGGTTAAGCGGCTTGATCAAACCCTGGTATTCCGGATCGGCCAGGTGGCGCACCAGCAGGTAAGACATCCAAACCAGAATGGGCAGCCGGGTCGTCCAGCGGCGGCCGGCACACCAGAGTCGCAACTCTTCAAGCCAGACTCCGATTCCCATTGGCTTCCCCCTGAACTTTGAAAGGCGAATCTCAAAAACGGCGGCCGAGATAAAGATAGAGAACACCCTCCCGGGACTCGGCGAAACCGCCGGCCAGGAAGAGCGGCCCGAAATAGGTGTCGGCCCCCAGAAAAACCAGGCCGCTGCCCTTCAGGTCATCCAGGGCGACCCGGCTGCGTTCCGCCCAGGCGTTGCCGGCTTCCAACCCGAAGCCCGCAAAGAGGGGCAGCCCGGTCAGGAAGGGAACCCGTCCCACTTCGCGAAACCAGATCAACCCACCCAGCAGGTAAGCGTTGCCGCGCAGGGAATCGATCGGGTAACCGGAAAGCGAAAAGAGTCCGCCCAGGGTAAAATCGGCGTAGTAAGGAAGCCGGCTTTCGAGGGCTTCGCCGCCCCGGGCGTACAGGAGCCAGGTGTTCCGGGAACGGCTTAAGGCGGCCGTGGTTGCCAGTTCCAGACGGTCATAGGAATCATCCCCTCCCCACAGCTTGCGGAACTGACTGAGCTGAAGGTCGAAACTTCCCCCATGGCGTGGGAAATTGGCGCTGTCCAGCTGGTCGAAGGCCAGCCGGTAACGGAAAATGGTCCTTTCCCGGTCCACGGCGGCCGGACCGTAGCCGATCGCCGGCTCGACCTCCAGCCAGCCCCGTTCGGCCGCCACCGAAAAGATTCCATACTTCTCCCATTGGAAGCCGGCCTCCAATCCGGCTTCCAGGGTGGAAATCCGGTAATTGGCCTGGTTATGGCCGGCCAGGTAATAGTTAAGGGCGCGCCGCCGGTAATCAACCCGGGGAAGCAGGTAGAAGATCCCGCCATAATCGATCGGCTGGTAAAAAGAGGTGCCCAGCTCGGTGTTGCTTCCCAGCCGCAGCCGGGTGCGCCACTCGCCGCCCCGGGGATTGAGGGCGGTCCGGGTGAGTCCGGCCAGAAAATCGTAACCGGCGCCGCCCTGGAAATCGTCGATGAAGCTCAGGCCAAAACTGAGGTAGTCATATCCCCGGCGTTTCTCGTCGGTGTGCAGGAGCAGTCCGCGCCTCCCATTGCGGGACGCGATTTCAAAATCCACCTTGTCGAAGAACCCCAGCTCGTAAACCCTGGAAACGTCGCCGCGAAGGCGGGCCAGGTTCAAGGGTTCGCCCGACTGCGTCTTGAGACGGGCCCGGATCACCTCGGGCGCGATGCGGGCGGGGGAATCCACCTCGACGAAATCCAGGTGCACCGGCTGCTCGCGAAAGGCCTTGATCCGATCCCGTTCCCGGCGATAGGCCTCTTCATCAATCCGGTAGGCCAGCATTCGCGGTTCCGCCGCCCGAACGGCCGATTCGCCGCGGGCGACCAGTTCCGAAACCCGGTTGAAACCGCTGCCGCTGAAGCCGTCCAGTTCTGGTTTGATCAGGAGGTCAGACGGGGTGAGCCGCTCGACCTGGCGGCGGGTATTCTCAATCTGGTTCAGGGTCATCACCTGGCGGACAATATCAAGCATGTCGCGCAGGTTTTCCTTATCCAGCAGGGGGTAGCCGACATCGACCGCGATCACCAGGTCGCATCCCATCGCCTGAACCGCCTCGACCGGGAGGTTGTTGACCAGGCCGCCGTCCACCAGCAGCCGGTTGTTTAATTCCACCGGGGCGAAGACCCCGGGAACCGACATGCTGGCCCGGATGGCGGGCATCAATCGTCCTTCCTTCAGGAGCACCGTTTCACCGCTGGCAATGTCGGTAGCCAGGCATTGAAAGGGGATCGGCAGATGTTCGAAATCGTCAGTTCCGGCCGCATTGATCAGCAGGGTCGTCAGCAACAAATCCAGTTTCTGCCCGGCCACCAGCCCCGGCGGCAGCCGGATGCGGCCGGCCTTCATGCCGATCTCGGCCTCAAGGTAATTGCGGGCATCGCTCTTTTTCTGGAAACTCAGGTTGCGGCGGGAAGGCCGGTCGGAAAAAAGGTCCGCCCAATCGATACGCAGCATCTCGGACTCGATCTCGCCGGCCGACAGGCCGGCGGCGTAAAGTCCGCCGACAACCGCGCCCATGCTGGTCCCGGCGATGCAGTCGATCGGAACCCGGCACCGCTCCAATTCCTTAAGCACCCCGATGTGGGCCAGGCCCCGGGCGCCGCCGCCGCCCAGGACCAGGCCGACCCTGAGACGGCCGGCGGCGGCCGGCGGTCCATCTCCGGCGGCCGTTCCGGCGGCCAGGCATAAGAAGAGAATGGCCTTAAATAAAATCGTTCGTCCGTTCATTTTACTGGAATCCGGCCGGTTGCCGCGGGTTCCCCGCCAACGGCAGCCTGTCCCAGAGCAGGCCGGAAACGAATTCCGCCAGGAGGAAACCGCGTTCGGTCAGGCACAGCCGGCCCCGCGCTATCGTGGCCAGGCCGCCGGAGAGAATCTCCTCCGGCACCCCGGGCAGCCCGGCCAGCGAAAGGCCGCGGCTGGTTCGAAGTCCCAGGTAAATATTTTCCCGGCGCCGCTCTTCCGAGGTGAGTTCTTCCAGCCCGGCGACCGGGTCCCGGCCCAAGCGAAGGTGCCGGCAATAGGCCGGAAGATCGGCCGCGTTCCACCAGCGCCGGCCGGACTGGAAGGAGTGCGCGTCCGGCCCCAGTCCGAGGTAATCAACGCCATTCCAGTACTTAAGGTTATGGCGTGAACGCCAGCCCCGTTTTCGGGCGAAGTTGGAGACCTCGTAGTGGAGGTAACCGGAATTCGCCAGCCGTTCGGCGGCCTCGAGATAAAAACTTTCCTGTTCCGATTCCCCGAGCGGGCTGATTCCGGGTCGGTTCCAGGACAGATCCGTCTCCAGGAGATAGGTGGAGACATGCTCAGGCTGAAGTTCAACCGTCTCCTTGAGGGTAAGCCGCCAGTCCTTCAAACACTGCCCCCGGAAGGCGCAGATCAAATCCAGATTGATATTCTCGAAGCCGGACTCTCTGGCCATCCGGAAGGAACGCCGGGCGGTTTCGGCTCCGTAACGACGCCCCAGCAAACGCAGTTCCCGGTCATGAAACGACTGGAGGCCGAGGCTGATCCGGTTGAAACCCAGTCGGCGGTAGGTTTTTAATTTCCCGGGGGTGAGGTCATCCGGGTTAACCTCGATCGTCCACTCGGCGCCGGACGCGAAGAAAAAAACGGCGCGCACGCCTTCGACCAGGCGGTGCAGGTCCGCCGCTTCGAGAACCGAAGGGGTTCCGCCGCCCAGGTAAAGAGTATCAAAAACGGAGAAGCGGCCTTGGTATCGGGCGGCTTCGATTCGGACCGCCTCCAGCCAGGCCGGAATCAGATCCAGATCGGTGGTCGAATAAAAATGACAGTAAGGGCAGCGGGACCGGCAGAAAGGCACCTGGATGTAAAGTCCCGAACGCCGGCGCCGGCTATTCTTCATGCTTCAAGGCGGCGATCCTCAAAAAAAGCCGGGCGGCCAACCGCGAACGCGGCTGAGCGCCGGGTTGAAAAATTATTAATACCATAACGGAAGCCGCCGCCGCAAATTCGTTCTCCCCTTTCTTGACGGGTTCTTTCCGCCGGTGTTATAAATTAGGCGGCTTGATTCCCGAGAGAGCAAAAAAGGAGGCCGGACTTGAAAAAGCAACTCACTTCGCGCCAGCGGGTAATGACCGCTTTCGAACACCGGGAACCGGACCGGATTCCGGCCTGGTGCGGCTCCTCGCCCGGGTTCTGGGAAAAGGCCCGCCGGGGTCTGCACCTCGATGACGAAGGAATCCGCCAGCGTTTCGGGGACGATTTCCGCCGGATCTTCGAATCCTATTCGACCCCGCCGATTCCCCTCTCCCCGGCCGCCGACTCCCGGAGCCTCTTCGGCGTGGAACGCCGGGGCATCGGTTACGGACAGCCGCTCAGCCACCCGCTCGCGGAGGCCTCCCGGTCCGACCTCGCACGTTACCCCTGGCCGGACCCGGACTGGCTGGACACTTCCAGGCTTCATTCCCAGGCGGCGCCCTACCGGGAAACGTTCGCCATCCTGGGCGGCGCCTGGTCCCCTTTCTGGCACGACCTCATCGACCTGCTGGGCCTGGAAACGCTCTGTCTGAAAATGTACGAAGACCCCGGTTTCGTCGACGCGGTCCTGGACCGGATCACCGGTTTCTACCTCGAGGTGAACCGCCGCATTTTTGAAGCCGCGGCCGACCGGCTTGACATCTTCTTTATCGGCAACGATTTCGGCAGCCAGACCGGGCCGCTGATCAGCCCGAACCTCTTTCGCCGTTTCCTGCTGCCCCGGCTCGAAAAATTCTGCGTCCTCGGCCACCGCTACGGGCTGAAAGTCATGCTCCATTGCTGCGGCGGCATCTATCCGCTGATGCCGTTGCTGGCCGAATCCGGTCTCGACGCCGTCCACGCCATTCAAACCTCCTGCCGCGGCATGGAGCTCCCTCGTTTGAAATCGGAGTTCGGAAACCGGATCCTCTTCAACGGATGCATCGATTCCCACCAGGTACTTATCAAAGGCACACCGGAGAGCATCCGGGAGGACGTGCGCCGGGTGTTGGAAATCATGAAGCCGGGCGGGGGATTCGTCGCCGGGGCCAGCCACGATACCATTCTGGAAGAGACCCCGCTGGAAAACACCCTGGCCATGTTCGACGCCATCCGGGAGTTTGGGGCCTACGGTTAATTGCGAACTCTCTCAGGGCGTTTGCAATTCGATCCGTCGCAACTGGCGGTCGATCATCGTTCGCGTCGGTTCGTCAGGGGCCAGACGCCGGCAATTCCTCCAGGCGGCCAGCTTCTCTTCGCGCGCAACCGGATCGGCAATCTTCCAGGCGGCCGGACTCAAGGTGAGCGTGGCGGCGTAAACCAGGGCATAATCGTAATTTTCCGGATCGAAGGCCAGCGCCCGCCGGTAAGAGCGCAGCATTGATTCGTAGACCCTCTCCAGCGAACCGAAACGGCGCCGGGCCGTAAAACGAAAAACATCGTAATAGGTGGCCAGGTTGTAATGGAAGACCGGCTCGTCTGCCTTAAGTCGAACCGCCTTCTCCTGCAGGAAAATGGCCCGGGCCGGCTGGCCGCGATCGTGGGCGAAATATTCGGCCAGGTTGTTGTAGAGAAACGGGTCGCGCGGATTCGCCAGCAGTCCGAGCCGCCACTGGCGAGCCGCCAGCTCCGGCCAGCCGTGTTCGTAATAAAGCCCGCCCAGATAATTCCGTCCGTCGGCACTGCGCGGGTAACGTTCGAGAAAATCAAGATAGCGTTTCTCAACCTCCCGGAAGGCGGCCTCGGCCGCCTCCGGCCCGGCCGGCCGGGCCGCAGCCAGCCGTTCCTCGTCAAACAGGCGGATCGCCTCCAATTCCCCGGCCGGCCCGGCCCCGACCGGAACCGCCGCCGACCAGAACAACCCGGCCAACAGCAAAAACCAGCCGCCGGAGCGCACCCCCCGTTTTAATCTTCCGGTCATTCCGTTCCCCCAATTTGAATTTTCATCCAGAGTATACTCCGCCTCCGATTCCCCGGGCAAACCCGGCCGGCGGCGGCCGACTTATCTGATTTAAGTGAAACATGATAAAATACCCTGTAACATTTCTGATGGTAACCTGAACAAAAAAGGCGGCCGCATGAAGAAGAACTTTTTCAAAAAAGGCATCCCGGGTCTGGCGCAGATAATCCTGCTTCTGGCTATCCTCGGCCTGGCCGGGGCCGCCCCGCTGCGGGCCGATGAGTTTTTCCGCCGAATCTGGACCGACCAACAGCTGCCTTTACCGGCCGGCTGGTTCCGCCATAAGGAGGGGCACGCCTTCTCGATGGCTGCGGGAACCTACGTCTTTCCGATCGGCCAGACCCTTCCGCCCGGCAAATACGTAATCTGGCTGCTGCCTTATTACAAGGACCGCCAGCCGCTTTCCATCAAGCTGGACGACCAGTTTCAACCGATGCAAAAACGGTACTTCCGGGGCGGCTGGTACGGCGGCAACGTCATTCTGGCCGGCCAGCCCTTTTCCACCATAACCCTTGATTTTTCAGGGGTGAAGAACGGCATCAATGGCATCGCCCTCAGCAACAACCCCGACGACGGTTTCCTGCGCGGAGTGATTCTCCGGGCGGAACTGGCCGCGCAGCAGAGTTCGGCCGGCGTCCGAAACCTCTTCCGCGGCAGCAGTTTCGAGACCGGCGCCGGTTACGGATACGCCAGCAACGTCAAGCCCGCCGACCTGACCGACGGCGCCTGGCACGGACAGGTCTGCCTTAAAACCAGTCTCGTATCCACCCGCTGGTTCGGTTTGAGCCCGGGACTTCCTCACATCCTGAGTTTTTACGTAAAAACCGGGGCTCCGGCCAGCCTGGAGGCAACCGTCTCCGGCCCCCGCGAAACGGAGGGTGCGTCCAAGTCCTACGGAAAGCGCTGGGAGGTATCCGAAGCCGGCAAATGGCAGCGTTACAGCCTGGAGTTCACGCCCGAAGAAACCCTGGGCAACCTCTACCGGGTTGTCATCCGGACCCGGGATGCGCAACCTTTTTACGTGGACGCCATTCAGCTCGAACAGGGCGCCGTCCTGAGCCCCTACCAGCCCCGTTCCGACCTGGAACTCGGCTTCCGGAGCCGGACGCTTGGAAACGTCTACCGGGCCGGCCAGTCCAAGGGACTGGACATTTACGCCTTCAACAACACCGCGGCTGACACCGAAGCCGCCTTCCAGCTACTGACCTACGATTTTTACGGCCGGCCGGCCGGCCGTAAAAGTCTAACCTGGAAGGTGCCGCCCGGCACCCACCGCTTCGATTACACGGAGCCGGCCGCCGCCACCGGCCTCTTCCGGGCCGAACTGCGCTCCGCCGCCGGTCAACTCCTGGACGAAATCGTCTATTCGGTCCTGCCGGCCCGGCCCTTCGCCGCCGACGTCCGCTACCCGGAAGACGGCACCCTGGGTACCGACTCCAACCCCTTCCTGGCCGAGTACCTGCTGGCGGCCAATCGCCACTGGATGATCAACAAGCATCTTGGCCAGCTGGTCTTCTCCACCTCCTACAGCTTCAAGTTCGGCGTTACGCCTCCGGATTGGGAGAAACCCCGGCCCTGGCTGGAGATCACCCGTGAAAGCCCGGTCCGGGTGCTGGCCACCATGGGCAATTACGGGGCCTTCAAGGTAAGTGACTATGGTTCCATGGAAGGTTTTCTCCAGGCCTACGGCGAACACCTGCTCCAGACGGCCCGGTTCTTCAAGCCCGGCCGGGTCGAGCACTTCGAGATCTGGAACGAACCTTACTACACCTTCAAAGCCGAGGAGTACCTGGAACTCCTCAAGACCGGGTACCGGGCCGTCAAGGCTGGCAACCCGGAGGCGAAGGTGGTCGGTATCTGCGGCCAGACCTCGTGGACCGGACGCCTCCTGGAACTGGGCGCGGCCGATTACTGCGACATCATTTCCAACCACTTCTACGACAACCCGCGCGAAAGCATGAAGGAATACGGCGAGCTGGTAAAAAAATACAACAAAGAAGCCTGGAACACCGAGACCAGCGGCCGCTGCTTCTCGAGCTACCGGTCCATACCCACGCTCGAATCGGTCTTTGCCGACGACCCGGCCGCCCATTTCGAGGAGATCAACCGGAGAGAAAACATCCCGGCGGCCCTGGATCGGCTGAAAAACTACCTGTATTCGATAACGCT
>JAKJFK010000231.1 GCA_022704925.1 candidate division TA06 bacterium
GCCGTCCTCTTCGACCTCGGGGAAGGGATTTGCCACCAAGTGTTGCCGGAGCATGGCTACATCCGCCCCGGAGGACTCATCGTGGGTGGCGACTCTCACTCCACCACCTACGGCGCGCTGAACGCCCTCGGGGTTGGCGTCGGCTCCTCCGATCTGGCGGCCGCCGCCCTGACCGGACAACTCTGGTTCCGGGTGCCGGAGAGCATCCGGGTTCTCCTGTCCGGCCGCCTGCAGTCCTGGGTGGGAGGCAAGGACATCGTCCTTTACCTCATCTCCAGGCTTGGCGTCGACGGGGCCCGCTACCAGACCCTCGAGTTTGCCGGGGAGACGCTTGCCCAGCTTTCGATGGACGACCGGTTCACCATCTGCAACATGGCCATCGAGGCCGGGGCCAAGAATGGCATCATACCGCCGGATAACGTGACGATGGAATACCTTTACCAGGTCAATCCCGACTGGGTCAACCGCCATCCGGGTTTCGCGCTGGACCCGGGTAAAAAGGCCGTTTACAGCCGGGAAATGAAACTGGACGTCTCGAAACTCGAACCCTACGTGGCCGCCCCGGACCTTCCCTCCAACGGACACCCGGTCTCCGAGCTGAAGGAGGTCAAGCTGGACCAGGTGGTGATCGGTTCCTGCACTAACGGCCGCCTCTCGGACCTGAAGACGGCCGCCTCGGTAATCAAGGGACGCAAGGTTTCTTCCGGCACCCGGCTGATCGTGATCCCGGCCACCCAGGACGTCTTCCGGCAGGCCATGGCCGCCGGCTACCTGGATACCTTCGTCGAATCGGGCGCGGTGGTTACCACGCCCACCTGCGGTCCCTGCCTGGGCGGCCACACCGGCGTCCTGGCCGAGGGGGAGGTGGGTCTTTCAACCACCAACCGGAACTTCGTAGGCCGGATGGGCCATCCCAAGAGCCGGCTTTACCTTTCTTCACCGGCGGTGGCCGCCGCCAGCGCCGTCACCGGGCGCATAACCCATCCTTCCGAGGTGGTCTGATGAAGATAAAGGGGAATTGCTGGAAGTTCGGCGACAACATCAACACCGACCTGATCATCCCGGCCCGGTACATGACCGCCTACTCGGCCGAGGAACTTGGCCGCCACTGCATGGAGGATGCCGATCCCGAGTTTCCGACCAAGGTCCGGCCCGGTGACATCATCGTGGCCGGTGAAAACTTCGGCTGCGGCTCCAGCCGTGAGCACGCGGTTCTGGCTTTGAAGGGGGCCGGGGTGGCCCTGGTCATCGCCCGCTCCTTCGCCCGGATCTTCTTCCGGAACGCCATCAATACCGGCCTGCCGATTATCGAGAGCCCGGAGGCGGCCTCGGCCATCGAAGCGGGTGACGACATCGAGGTCGACCTGAGTGCCGGCCGGATCGATAACCAGACTACCGGCGAACAGTACACCATCGCCGAATTTCCGGAATTCCTGACCCAGATCATCGAAAAAGGAGGCCTGCTCCCATGGGCAAAGACGCTGTGAAGACCTACCGCATTGGTGTCATCCCCGGCGACGGGGTCGGTCCGGAGATCATCCGGGAAGGCTTGAAAGTTCTGGAGGCGGCCCGTTCCAGGTACGCCATGAAATTTGACCTGGTCCACTACGATTTCGGCGGCGAACGCTACCTGAAAACCGGCGAAATCTTGCCCGACAGCGCCATCGGGGAGTTCCGCGGCCTGGATGCCATCTTCCTGGGCGCGGTCGGCCATCCCGATGTCAAGCCGGGCATCCTGGAGCACGGCCTGCTGCTCAAGCTGCGGTTCGCTCTGGACCAGTACATCAACCTGCGTCCGGTCAAGCTCTACCCGGGCGTCTGGACTCCGCTCAAGGACAAGGGTCCGGAGCAGATCGACTACGTGGTGGTGCGCGAGAATACCGAGGGTGCCTACTGCGGCATCGGCGGCAGCTTCAAGAAGGGCACCGCCGAGGAGATCGCCGTCCAGCAGGACATCAACACCCGCAAGGGAGTCGAACGCTGCATCCGGTATGCCTATCGCCTCTGCCAGCGCCGCAACCAGCGCAAGAAGCTGACCTGCTGCGACAAGGCCAACGTGCTTACCTACGCCGGCGACCTCTGGCGGCGCACCTTCGAGGAGGTGGGCCGGGAGTACCCGGAGATCAGCCGCGATTATGCCTTTGTTGACGCCACCACCATGTGGATGGTCAAGAACCCGGAGTGGTTCGACGTCATCGTGACCAACAACATGTTCGGCGATATCATCACCGATCTGGCCGCCGTGACCCAGGGCGGCCTGGGCATCGCCGCCGGCGGCAACATCAACCCCAAGGGCGTCTCGATGTTTGAACCCATCCACGGCTCGGCCCCCAAGTACACCGGCAAGAATGTCATCTGCCCGCTGGCGACCATCGCCTCTGGAGCCATGATGCTGGACAGCCTGGGCGAGACCGAAGCCGCCAAGGCCATCGACGCGGCCATCTGGAAGGCGACCGGTGAGGGGCATGTTAAGAGTTTGGAGGCCGGCAAGATGGGCCTGGGCACCGCTGAGGTCG
>JAKJFK010000034.1 GCA_022704925.1 candidate division TA06 bacterium
GGCCCGCCGGTTACGGCACCGGTCTGAAGGTGCGCGAGTCGGAGACCGGCCTGCGCCTGGAGGGCCGGTCCGGCTACCTCGGCCTGGACCGTTTCAACGGCGGCGGCCTGGCCGGCTGGGAGCTGCGTTCCTTCGCCCCCTTCGCCCGGCTGGGCCGGCTGGAATTCAACAGCCGCTGGCAGGAGGCGCCCCTGGTGGATGAGGTGCCGGCCCGCTTCACCTGGCGGACACTCCCCTTCGGCGTCCAGGTCCGGGCCGATTTCCGGATCGGCGGCCTCGACTTCCGGCGGACCTGGCTGGTGGCCAACGACCTGGCGACCTGCCAGATGCGCCTCCACTGCTTTCACCGTTCCTTCAGTTACCTGGCCCCGGCGGTTTACCGGCTCAACCCGGCCGCCTTCGGCCGGCGCGGCCGCTTCCTGATGGTGGCCGAGGGCGGCACCCGGGTGGCTGCCGAGCCGCTGGCCCGGTTTCACCAGATCCATCACCTCGGTTCGGAACTGGTCGGCTTCGCGGCGGCCGGCGGCCTGGCCGGCCTGGCCGTCAACCGGCTGGTCTCCTCGCCGATACTGCGCCGCCGGCCGCTCTCCGGGACCTTCATCCTGATGGATTCGCGGCCGATCGGCGCCGCCGACAACGCTTATCCCTACCAGTTTGCCCGGGAGCCGGAGCTGGAACTGACCCTGCGCCTGGCGGTCGGTTCCGAGCCGCTCCCGACCTTCCGGGCCTGGCAGTCCTTCCAGGACCGCCCGGCCCTGCTGCGGTTCGGGCGGCCGCCCCTCCAGCCGAGCCGGCTGGAGTGGACGAAAGAGATCGCCGGCTTGACCGAGGTCAACCCTTACTTCTGACGGAGGCGGAAATGAAGAGAATCTGGCTGTTGGGTTCGCTGGCCTTCTTTCTTGCGGCGCCGCGGGTATCCGGCGCCGACCTGCCCGGCGGCGCCCGGGTGCTCTTCTATCTCCCCTTCGAGAACGAGCTGACCGCCATCACCCCGGCCCGGGAGCTGGAACCGGAGGCCGGCGTCGACGTGGTGGACGACCTGAGCCAGAGCGTGACCATCGGCGAACTGGCCAGGGGCAAACAGATCGTGGTGGGCGACAAGCAGATCTCCGGCGGCGATTCCCGGATTGCCTACGAGGACGGGCTGCGCGGCCGGTCGGTGCGCCTGCGCACCCGGCTCACCTACGCGGCCCCCTGGCTGAAGGAGCAGCCCGAGGGGACCATCACCCTCTGGTATCGGAACCCCAACTGGCGGGTGACGACCTGGAACGTGCCGGCCATGCTGACCACCGCCCAGCCGGACCGGGCCAAGACCTCGGCCTTCCAGACGCCCATCTCCTGGTGGATCTTCAACCGGCTCACCGCGCCGCCGGAGCAGGGCAACAGCCGCTGGTACCACTGGACCATCGAGTTTGACGAGCACCCGCGCAATATTTCCCCGCGCGAAAAGGACGACGACCGGTGGCACTTCTGGGCGCTGCGCTGGAACCGGGCCGCCGGCCTGCTGGAGGTCATCGACGACGGCCAGGTCCGGGATATCTCCAGGTATGCCAACCGGCTGGAGCCGGGGCGCGATTTCTGGCTCGAGACCTACCGCGGCCACACCACCCAGGTCTACGAGGACGTCGGCCACATCAAGTTCGAAGAGGTCTTCCTGGGCAGCCTCCACCTGGCCCGTTTCTGCGAGGTGGGGCTGGACGAGATCTTCGTGCTCGACAAGGCCCTCTCCCGCGAGGAACTGGCCGCCGCCTGCCGGCGCGGCCTCCAGGGGCAGCCGACCTGGCCGGCGGAGGCGGTTCCCAAGCCGGCCCAGCGCCTCTCCGAGGGACTTGATTTGGCCGCCCTCGATCCGGCCCGGCCCGGCCTTCCGGCCGAGGTGGATTGGAGCAGCCAGGGGGCGGTCGCCGAACGGAGCGCCACCCAGGAGAAGGTCTGCCTGAACGGCTACTGGCGCTTCCAGCCGGTCGCCGACCGTTTCACCCGGCCCGATCCGCAGCAATGGTCTTATGTCCGGCTGCCCGGTCTCTGGGGCGAAAAGTCCTACCTGCTCGACCCGGCCAAGCTGCGCGCCCGGGCCAACTGGAACGGCAAGCCGCTGGCCGGTTACGAACTGGTCTGGCTGGAACGGGAGGTGGAAGTCCCGGCCAACCAGGCGGGCCGCCGTTTCTTCTTAAGTTTCGACCGGGTCGATGAGGACCTGACTCGTTTCGACCTCTACATCAACGGCCGCTTCGTGCGCCGTTTCCGCAATTACGGGCCGGGCCGGACCGACATCACCGGCTGGATCCAGCCGGGCCAGCGGAACCGGCTGCTCCTGGGCGTCGAAAAGAAGGACCGGTTCCTCTTCGACCTTTACCTGGAGTCGCGTCAGTTGACCAAGGTTTCGGTCCACGATCCCTATGTCGTCTCCGAGTACCGCAAGAAGGCGGTCACCGTCCAGTTCGACCTGGAAAACCACACCGACCAGCCGCAGACCTACACCTACGGGGTCGAGTTCTGCGAGTGGCCCTCGGGCCGCCAGGTCCACACCCTGAAGGGCGCGACCCTGACCATCGGGCCGAAGCGGTCCGAGGTGGCCTCGGTCAGCGGCCCCTGGCCCAACCCGCACTGCTGGTCCATTTACGATCCCTTCCTCCACACGGCCCGGGTCCTGGTCCGGGACGGCCGGGGGCGGACGCTGGATACCGGGCTGCCGGTCCGTTTCGGCTACCGCGAACTCTGGAGCGAGAACGGCTGGCTCTTCCTGAACGGGGTCAAGATGCAGATCCGCGGCATCGGGCAGCCGCACGGGAACATCGGTTACGACAATCCGATCGATTACTCCGACATGAACCGGCTGGCCGTCCAGTACATCACGGCCATGAAAAAGGTCAACCAGTACTGGAAGCGGGAGATCAACTGGTACGGCTGCGACAGCTTCCTGGAGGCGGCCGACCGGATGGGCTTCTTCGTCACCCTCCGGATGTCCGGCACCGGCTTCCAGGCCGAGACCCTCTGGGCCGGCAATCCCTCGTCTCAGCAGAAGGCGCTGGCCACGGCCCGCTGGCTGCGCAACCACCCGTCGGTGGCCTCCTTCATAGTGCGCCAGTCGGGCAATTACGCCCAGACGGACACGACTCCCTACGGCGAGACCGCCTTCTGGTGGGAGAACTTCAAGGAGGATGCCTCCTGGGATGCCTACCACCGGGTCTGGGAGGAGTTCGTGGCCCCGCTCCGCGAAACCAGCCCGAGCATCCTCTTTTCCGGCATGTGGCTTCCCTACGGCCAGGACCTGGGGCCGAGCGGAACCAAGTTCGGTTACGGCGTCTCCCTCCAGTCGCGCGAGGAGATGCCGCGCTTCTGGTCCGGCCGGGGCCTGGCCCGCTACCACGCCGAGGAGGGCTGGCCCCAGATTTCGCGCTACAGCTGGGATGCCACCGGCCAGGACGACCTGTCCAAGTACTACGAGCTTTACTGGCCCAACATGAGCCAGGTTACCGAAGAACTGGCCGCCATGTACTTCGGGGACCTTCCCTACGACCAGGCGGCGTCGAGCGGGAACGGCTTCGGCTCCCTCTGGAAGAAGGATTCCGACGGCCAGGGCCGCTTCAGCTGGGAGTACGTCAGCAAGAACCAGGTGGTCGGCCTTCCCTATTCGCGCAAGTTCACCGGGCCGTTCGAGACGCCGGGTTACGTGAAGCTGCGCTCCCTCTTTCCCCACAACACCATCCGTTCCTGGCGCTGGTACGGCTACGGGTACTGGGAGCATACCGAGTCCGGGGTCTATTTTGAGGACAGCTGGAACTTTTTGAACAAGGAGCCCGAAAAATTCACCCGGACGCTGGATAATATCCGGCGGCGGCCCGGCCTCTTCATCGATAAGGCCCGGAGCGATACCCGGCTGGTGGCCGATTACGCCACCCTGGCCGGGGCTTCGATACCTCTTTCGGAGGTCGGCGCGGTGGCCGAGAAGGTCACCCGTCCGCTGGCCGCCTTCGTGCTCGGCTGGCCGGACAGCGTCCGCAAGGACCACGCCTTCTACGCCGGCGAACTGATCCGCAAGCAGGTCGGGATTTTGAACGAGTATCCCGGGCCGCTGGCGGGCGAGGTGCGCTGGAACTTCCAGGAACGGGAGAACGGCCGGCCGGTTTACCAGGGTGTCATCCCGCTCGACTTCCGGAACGGGGACAACCAGTGCGTCGGAATCGAATTCCGGGCGCCGGCGGTGAAGGCCAAAACCCGCTACCGGCTCTGCCTCGACACTCTTCGGCGGGAGGCGTCCGGCCGGCTGGCGAGCGTCCACGACGACGCCTTTGACATCGAGGTCTTTCCGCCCCGGAGCGCGCCGGCCATCAGCGGCAAGATCGGTCTCATTGATACCGGTGCCGCCGGCAGCCTGTTCCAGATCGCCGGCATCCCCTTCGCGCCGGTCACCGAGAAGTCGAACCTGGCCGAGTACGACCTGCTGGTCATCGGCCGCGGCCGGACCTCGGAGGCGACCCGGGCGCTGCTCAAAAAACTGGAGCTGCCGAAGCACCTGGCCGCCGGCCTGAACCTGCTGGTTCTGGAACAGGAGGGCGAGGTGCTGGAACGGACCGGCCAGGAGGACTGGCCCCGGCGCGCCTGGAAGGAGCGCGGCGACCGGCCGGAACTGCTCAGTTTCGGTTTGCGCCAGGAGCGCCAGTCCTTCCGGAACGTCTTCATCCGGGTTCCCGGCCACCGGCTCTTCGTCGGCCTCTCCGACGAGGATTTCGCCAACTGGCGCGGGGCCAGCAACCTGATACCGCCTTACACCAAGGAATACTGGTACCGGGCCGAATCCGGCCGCAGCCGGCGCAATGCCAACGCTTCCAACTTCGGGGACGTGGTTACCTACGCGCTGGAGAAGCCGCAGGGCGGGAATTTCGTCTCCCTGGTGGACGCCGGGTTCGACCTGCTTCAGTCGGCCCTGCTGGAGGAGATCCGGCCCCACGGCCGGACGCTTTACTGCCAGTTGAACGTCAGCAACCGCTACGGGGTTGACCCGGCCGCCACCCTGCTGGTTGACCGGCTGGTCGCCTATGCCCTCGAGAAACCGGCGCCCCTGGTCGGCCGGGCGGTCCGGCTGGCCGGCGCCGGCTGGGATCGGGTCCTGGCCGGTCTACCCTTCGACCTGGCCGCGGCCGGTTCGAACCTGTCCGCCTCGGATCTGAAGAATTACAATCTGCTGGTGGCGGGCATCGGCCGCCCCCGGATCGAGGTCTTCGACGATAAGAACAAGTTCGCCGGCCAGGAGGCGGTCCCGGGCCGCCCCGGCCAGGACCCGGTCCTGGACTGGCTCGGCCGCAACCGGCGCGAAGTGGCCGATTTCGTGGAGAAGGGCGGCGCGGTGCTGGTGCTTCCGGTCCAGTCGGCGGCCGAACTGGAGTGGCTGCCCTTCGAACTGAAGCTGGAACCGGTCAAGTTCTTTGCCGCCGCGCCGGGCGATTTCTTCGCCAGCGGCGCCATCGGCCCGGCCGACCTCTACTACCGGCGCGCCCTGGAACTGCCGGTCCCGGCCGGCCTGCCCGCCGGCAGCCGGAGCACCCGCCCGGCCATCCTGGCCCGGGTTCCCTACGGCCGGGGCGAGTTCATCTTCGCCCAGCTGCACCCGAAATCGATCAGCGGCAACTGGGCCGAGTCGAAACTGGCCCGCGTCCTCTCGACCATCCTGACCGAGCGGGGCGTGGCCGACCGGCTGGACCTCGACCCGCTCGGCCGCGGTTACGGACCGGGCGGCTATCCCTACCAGGTCGGGACGCCGGTCTACTTTGATCCCTACCTGAGCACCGACTGGTGAGCGGATGAAGACAACGGACCAGGTAAGGGATTATATCCGGGAGAGCCGCGAAATAGGCCTGGGGTTGCTCAAGCCCTCGGCTTGCGATCTGGAGCACGGGCTGGAACTGCACGCCGAATCCGTGATCTGCGACGCCTACGGTTTCTCGCCGCGGGCGGCCCTGGATTCGGAGGCGCTCAACGCCCTGGTCGAGGCGGGCGCCTCGGCGGTCGAGTTCCGGGAGGCCCAGGAGGAGATGATTATGACCCGCTGCCTGACCGATGCCGGGCAGCGGGCCGAGTTCCAGGCCGCCTGGGAGGCCGCCGGGGTCACCTGCCTGTTTCAGAATGCCGGCACCGAGGACCGGCCGCCGCTGGCGATGCTCAAGCGCCTGGCCCACTATACCCTGGTCACCGACCTGCTGGACGGGTTCATCGAGAAGGCGGTCACGCCCGGGGCTATCCCGGCGGCCAAGGCGGCCGGCCGCCGCTGCCTCTACCTGACCTGCAACGGCCTGCCCCTGCCGGGCCGGCTGGTCTCGGTGGCCGAGGAGTTGAGCCTGCTTAAAATCTTCTTCGAACTCGGCTGCCGGATGATGCACCTGACCTACAACCGGCGCAACCTGCTGGGCGACGGCTGCGGGGAGAGCGCCGACGCCGGCCTGAGCGATTTCGGCCGCCAGGCCATCGCCGAGATGAACCGGGCCGGCCTGATCGTCGACGTCGCCCACTCCGGCCAGCGGACCAGCCTGGAGGCGGCCCGGGCTTCGGCCCGGCCGGCGGTGGCCAGCCACTCGGTCTGCGCCGGCCTGAACGACCATATCCGGGGCAAGGGCGACGATGTCGTCCGGGCTCTGGCCGACAGCGGCGGATACATCGGCATCTGCGGCGTGCCGCAGTTCCTGGGCGGCCGCGGCGACATCACCGCCTTTCTCGACCACATCGACTACGCGGTCGGCCGGTTCGGTGACGATCACGTGGCCATCGGGACGGACCGGGCCTACCACTCGGTCCTGAGCCAGTCCGAGCGGGCCCGGCTGGGGCCGGTTCCCGCCGGGTCCAACAACTGGCAGTCGCTCTGGCCGGCCGGCAGCCTTCCCTACCGGCCCGACTGGCAGAAGCCGGAGCAGCTCCGGAGCCTGGAGTGGACCAACTGGCCCCTTTTCACGGTGGGCCTGGTCCAGCGCGGCCACTCCGACGAGCGGATCCGGAAGATCATCGGCCTCAATGTCCTGCGGGTGGCCCGGGCCAACTTCCCCTATGACCGCTATCCCGGCCTGGCCGTTCCGGAGACCGGCGCCGCGCCGGCCGATTGAAGAAGGAGAGGAATGCCCGATCTCAAGGTTCTGGCCGCCGCCGTCGACCGCTACTACTCGGACCTGGGTCCGTTCCGGCCCGAGCCGCCCCGTCCGGCCGATACCGTTAACTGGTGCCGGGCCCTGCGGCAGGGGCAGGTGCTTTTTTACGGCTGCCATCCGGTCAAGGTCGGCCTGAAGGAGATCGACTGGAGCGGCCGGCAGCTGGACCAGTTCGAGTGGCCGCACCAGCTGAACCGCTTCTTCTGGCTGACCCACCTGGCCCGCTCCTACCGGGAGGGCGGCGGCGAGGAGCCGGCCCGGCTGGCCCGGCTGACGATCGAGGACTGGATTGACCAGCACGATTACCGGGCGGCGTCGGAACCGCTGCCGGGCGACGGCTGGTTCAACATGTCCATCCGGCTGGGGCAGAGCCACTTTCCCGGCTGGTGGGGAAACCTGCCCGCCTTTGCCGGCAGCCCCCATTTCCCGGCCGATTTCGTGGACAGGATGCTGGAGTCCACCCGCGGCCAGGCCGCCGGCCTGGCCGGCCATCTCACCCCGCTGGGAAACCACCGCATCAGCGAACTGGACTCCCTTCTTTTCCTGGGCCTGCTGCTGCCCGGCTTTGAAGCTTACGCCCGGCTGGCCGTCGAGAAGCTCAACCAGGATTTTTACCGCCAGGTCGAACCGGACGGTTCCCACCTGGAGCACACGCCCCAGTATCACGACTGGATGTGCGTGGCCTTCACCCGTTTCTGGATGCTGGGCCGGGCCCGGCCGGAACTGGGGTTGAAACTGGATACCGGCCGGGTGGGCTTGATGTGGGATTACGCCGTCCACGCCGCCGCTCCGGACGGCGGTTCCTTCGGCCTGCATGACAGTTTTGTCTGGGATAAGCCGTCCGGCGAAGGACCGGCGGCCTGGCAGCCGGCCGCCACTCCGCCGCCGGCCAGCCGGGTCATGGAACAGCGGACGGCCTTCCTGGCGGCCGCCGGCCTGGCCGGGAAGCCGGGGTGGGACCTGGACCGGCGGCCGGTCCGGTACTTCCCGGCGGCCGGCCAGTGCTTCTTCCGGACCGGTTGGGACCGGCGGGCCACCGGCCTGGTCTTTGACGCCACCCGCTGGGGGCGCGGCCACATGCACCTCTCGCGCCTCGGTCTTTCGCTTTATGCCGGGGACCGGATGCTCCTCTACGACCCGGGCATCTTCAGTTACCACATGAAGGATCCGTTCGCCTCCTACGGCCGGTCCACCATCTCCCACAACACGGTCAACCTGGCCGGCTTCAACCAGAGCGACGCCGATTGCGAGGTGCGCCGCTGCTGCCTGGGACGCGGGGCGGCCGTCTTCTCGGCCGCCTACGAGGGCGGCTACTACCCGGGGAAGTACACCTGGTTCTTCGACGACGGCAAGGGAAGCGGCCTCTACGGCGCCCACCTGCGGACCGTCATCTGGGTGGACGGCCGGTTCATCCTGGTCTGCGACCACCTGCGCAGCGACGGCCGGGGGCAGCCCTACGCGTCGCACTGGCAGTTCCCGGCCGGCCCGGTCCGGCTGGATCCGGCCGGGCGGCGGGCCTGGACACTGGGCGAAGACAACCTGATGCTCCAGGTGCTGGACTCCATGGATGAACTGGAACTCTCCCTGCACGAGGGGGAGCGGGAACCGCTGCTCGGCTGGCTGCCCGACCAGAGATTGGAGGCGCATCCGGCGCCCCTGCTGGCCGTCTCCGGCCGGGCCGGCCACCCGGCCGTCTTCTGGAGCACCCTCCTGCTTCCCTTCCGGGGCGGTTCGCCCCCGGATTTCCGCCTGGAGAGATTCAAGAGTTACGGCGAGTGCGGTTTCGGCTTCCGCTTCGACTGGCCGGACGGCCGCCGGGATATCGTGGCGCTGACGCCGCGGCTGGAGCGGGCCATCAACCTGGTGGAGCCGCTCGGCCCCCTGGACACCGACGCCAGCGTCGCGGTCCTCTCCTTCCGGCCGGACCGGAAGAGCTGGCGGGCCTTCCTGATGGATGGCACCCGGCTGAACTTCGAGGGGAAACCGGTTCTGGAAAAGGAGAAGGCGGGGGTTTACACGGCGGTCTTCCGCGGCTAAAATGAAACAGACACCGGCGGAAATTTCACCAACTTCAAGGAGGAGAAGATGGAAGGAAGACGCTTTTCGCCGGGCCGCGCCCGGATACCGGCCGGCCTCGTTCTGCTGCTGCTGGCCGCGGCCTGTTTACCGGCCGGCCTGTCCGGCCAGACCGCCGGCGCTTCCGGGGCGGCGGTGACCCGGGGAACTTACCGGGGTCCGGTCTTCGACGGCCTGGCCACCGTCGAAATTTCGAACCCGGTCTTGAAGGTGGTCACGGTTCCGGAGCGTGGCGGCCGGGTGGCCCAGGTTATCCACCTCAAGAGCGGCCGTGATTTCGTCAACCTTTCCGCGGCCACGGCCCTGGAGAAGGAGAACGGCATCTACGAACGGCTGGACCCGAGCGGCCGTCAGCCGGGCCGGGCCGCGCCCGACAACTTCATGGGCATGCCCTTCAAGGCCGAGGCGGCCGGGCCGGGCAGCGTCCGCTACACCTGCCAGGCCGGTTCCTTCCGGGTGGAACGGGTCCTGACCCTCGACCCGGCCCTGCCCCGGCTGGATGTCCGAACCACCTACACCAATGTCGATACCAAGCCCGTCACGACCCAGTTTTTCCCGATCTACCAGTTGAACACCAACCAGGACCGGACCACCCTCTACGACGTGCTGGTCTTTCCCGATTCCCGGGCGCCGGGCGGCTTCAAGCGTTACCCGGAACCGACCCGCGAATTCCACTTTGAAACCCAGTTCGGCTGGTTCTTCATCAGCGACCTGCGCTCCCGGGAGGCGGTGGTCGTCACCCACCGTCCCAACGACCCGATCATTGACTCCACCTATAGCTACAAGGTAACCACCTTCCAGCACCTGGTGGTCCTGGGGCGCGAGCAGGAACTGGCCCCCCAGGCCTCGATGACCCTGGAGGTCGGACTCTGGTTCATTTCCGGCGCCGGCGAGGTTCCGGCGCTGGCCGGAGCGGCCGGCTTGATCGGTCCGGAGAATGGCCGCCGGCTTCAGCAGGCCCTGGCCGCCGAGCTGGCCCAGCCGGCGCCGGGCGCGGCCGCCTTCGTTCTGCCGAAGGTGGATGAAAAGGCGATCTACCGGCCGCCGGTCGAGAAGCCCCGGCTGACCCTGGCCCGGATCTTCTGGGACGGCGTTTACGCCAACCCGGAAAGGGAGGATTTCCTCCAGCTGACCTCGTCCCAGTACCTGCTGGAGGCGGTGGCCGAGGTCAACGCCATCAAGCCGGATCTCCTGGTTATCCAGGGCGGGGCTTACAACGGCCTGGAGAAGGAGTATGCCGATCTGAAGAAGATCACCGGCCTGGCCCGGGTGCCGGTCTCGGTTACGCCCGGCCGGCGGGACAAGCCGGAGAACTGGCTGAAGTCATTCGATTGGAATTACCAGCACCTGCAGGTCGAGGGTCAGCATCTCTTCCTGCTGCCGGCCTGGAGTTTTCTCAAGGCCGACGGCCGCAAGGCCCTGATCCAGGAGCTGGAGAAGGAGCTGGCCGCCCTGGCCGGTACGGACCGGGCGGTCATCCTCTGTCCGGATCCGCCGCGTCTGCGCCAGAACAGCGGCAAGGATGTTCCGGCGGTCCCGGAGCTGCTTGACCTGGTCAACCGCTACCCGGTCGTCCTCTACCTGTCCGGTTCCGGCACCAATCTCCTCCAGCGGGATGGAAAGGCGACGGTGGTGGGCAGTTATGAACTGAACAACAGCCGCTCCTACCAGCTGATCCGTTTCTATCCCGACCGGATCGAGGTTGACCTGGCCAAGCCGCTGGGTGACAATTTCAGCCCGGTGGTGACGGTTCCCTACGCCCCGGACCTGAAGCGGACCGCCCTTTACCCGGGCCTGCCGGCCGGGGAGAAGCGCCGGCCGGATTACTTCTTTGTCCACCTTTCCGACAGCCAGTTCGGCGATTCGGCCGCCCAGCAGAATCCGGCCGGCCGGAACTTCAACGATTTCGGCCGCTTCCTGCAACTGACCTCGGAGACCAATCGGTTCAAGCCGGCCTTCCTCATCAACTCCGGCGACCTGGTCGAACGGGGCACCAACGAGGAGCAGTGGCGGATCTACCTGAAGGCGACGGCCACTTCGCGCCGGCCGGTCCATACCGCCATCGGCAACCACGACGCCGGACCGGAGCATTACACCCGCTGGACGAAGGAGCAGCCGCTGCGCCTCCAGAAGCAGGGGAAGGATGCCTTCATCTACCTGATGAACGACACCTCCAGCGCCAGCCGGGGCGAGGGGTTGAGCCCGGAACTGATGGCCCGCCTGCGGGTCCTGCTCGAGAAGAGCCGTTCCGCCCGCCAGCTCTTCCTGGTCAACCACTTCCCGCTGGACGCGATGCCCGGCCAGGCGGCCGAGTTAAAGGCCCTGCTGGAGGAGTACCGGCCCACCCTCTTCATGGCCGGCCATACCCACAACCTGGGCTACGAATGGCGGGGCGAGACCTTCCAGGCGGTGGCCAACTCCATCGGTTGGACCAAGCAGGGGCCGAACACCTCCTACA
>JAKJFK010000035.1 GCA_022704925.1 candidate division TA06 bacterium
CGCCTGGACGAGCCGGCCTGGGCGCAGGCCCCGGCCACGCCGGTCTTCACGGACCTGGCCACCGGCGCGGCGGCGGCCTTCCCGACCTTCGCCAAATTCTTGCGCGACCGGCAGAATCTCTACGTGGCCTACGAGGTGGCCGACACCCGGATCTGGTCTGAATGCGCGAAACGGGATGTAAACCTCTACTGCTCTACCGACCGGGGCCTTTATAATGAAGGATTCATAGAACTGTTTATCGATCCGGACGACGACGGCCGCAACCAGATCGAGATCCACGTCAACCCCCAGAACGCGGTCACCGACCAGTACAAGACCTACTGTACCAGCTGGTACACCCGGACCAAACTCGGCCTGCCACACTTCCGGGCCCCGGCCAACCAGGCGACCTGGGACCTGGCCGGAATGCGGACCGCGGTGCGCCTGGAGGGCACGCTCAACAAACACGATGACACCGACCGGGGCTGGACGGTGGAGATCGCCATTCCATTCGCCTCGCTTAAGGAGTTCGCCGGCGGCCAGTCCCTGCCGCCCCGCGAGGGCGACAGTTGGCGGATAAACGTCTGCCGACGTTACCGGCTGGAACGGGGCGCGCCGGTCGAATACTGGAGCTGGCCGGTTCTGAATTCCAATAATTGTCACCGGGCGGACAGGTGGGGTTACCTGCTCTTCGAGGACCGGCCGGCCGGCCGGGCGGCCCGGCTGGAAAACCTGCCGCCGGCCCGGTTTGACTGGAAGGCTCTCTGGGCCAAGCCGCCCCGGAGCCGGGCCCAAGCACAGCAGCTGGCCCGGCTGGCCGACGACCTGGGCTTCAACGTCATCATCCTTCAGGCGACCGGCTACAACCAGGCCTGGTACCGCAGCAGCATTCTCAAGCCGGCCAAAGGATTGACCATCGACCCGCTGGCCGAGGTGATCCGGGCCGCCCACCCGCGCGGCATCAAGGTCTACGCCTGGGTCATCTACCTGGCCGACAGCGGCTCGGACGCCATGCGCGCAAAGGCGCCGGAATTCTACCAGAAACTGAAGCCCGGCACCGCGGCCGACACCGGGCCGCGCCGCAACCCGGACCGTGAGAACCTGATGGCCGGCGACTGGCTCTGCCCGGACCGGGGCCTGACCGACCACGAAAAGAAGATCAGCCTGGAAATCGTCACCCGCTACCCGGTCAACGGCCTGGCCATCGACTACCTCGGCTACCGGAATTACCGGGACTGCCACTGCGAGTACTCCGTCCGACGTCGGGCCGAGTTCGAACGCCGGCTGATTGCCAAAGAGGGTTTTTACAAGCCCTGGTCGGCAACCATGGTCGCCGATGAATTCTCCGAGCAGTCGCTGATCGACTGGACCGAGGAGCTGGTGGCGGCGGTCAAGGCGGTCCGGCCCGGCCTCAAGACCGCCATCCACCTTTACCCGGACTTTGACCCCAACCCGCTCTACGGCCACCGGCTGCCGGTCGATTATCTCGGCCAGACGGTCGCCTGGTTCTACCAGCCCTACTGGAGCCCGGAGAAAATCTACTACCGGACGCGCCTGCACCAATCCCTCTCGAGCCGCTACCAGCGCAAGAGCCGCTTCGTGCCCTTCGTCGGCGTGGCCAAGGGAAAGCTGCTCAAGTCCCCGGAGCAGGTCCGACAGGAGCTGCGGATCGCCGGCAACTTCGGCAACGGCGCGGTCATGTTCGCCTTCTCCGACGTCCTGCTCGAAAACCCGGCCCTGGCCGAGGCCGTCAAAAAGGAGTTGAAAAAACGGTAGTACCCGGACCGGCCGGCGAAAACAGGCCGGCATCACGCTAACCCCAAAAAACCATGGCTTTGCTACACATCAACTACTGGTCAGCCCCGCTCGGGAAACAGGCCGCCCTTTATTTCATCCTGCCCCAGGGCAAGGAGACGGAACCCTGCCGAGTCGTTTACCTTCTCCACGGACGCAGCGACGATTACACCATCTGGCTGCGCCGCACCAGCCTGGAAAGGTATGCCGAAGCGACCGGCCTGGCGGTCGCCCTGCTCGATGGTGCCCGTTCATTTTACACCGACAGTTTTGACGGCGTCTTCAAATACGAGCAGCACATCCTGGAGACCGTCAATTATCTCGATAAGACCTTCCATACCGTTCGCTCCGCCCGGGGCCGGGGCATCGGCGGCCTCTCGATGGGCGGCTATGGCGCGGTGAAGCTCGGTTTTAAGCATCCGGACCTCTTCGGATCGATCACCGCCCATTCCTCGGTTCTTGACCTGGCCGGGTACATCAAAAAACACCCTTCCCCGGAATTGAAGGCCATCTTCGGTCCCCGATCAAAGGCCGGTGAAGACCCTTTCCGGCTGGCGGCCCGAGTCAAGCAGATACCGGCCCTTTACTTCGACTGCGGCCTGGATGATCCACTGCTTGAGGATAACCGGCGCTTCGCCTCCCGGCTCAAGGAGCTGGGGCTGCCCCACACCTACCGGGAATACCCGGGCGCCCACACCTGGGAATACTGGGACCGGTACATCCAGACCGCCCTGAACTTTCATCGACACACACTAACCGGGCACTCCTCCCGAACCGCTCTTTCAAAGAAGGTTCCCGGTGCAGTATAATATATAAGAAGCGCTTGTAGCTCAACTGGATAGAGCGTTAGCCTCCGGAGCTAAAGGTTCAGGGTTCGACTCCCTGCAAGCGCGCCAGGAGGCCCATGGCGGCCTCCTGCCGCAAGCGCGGTTTCACCAGGACCCTCTATGGACCTTCTGATCAGGAACGGCCGGGTGGTTGATCCGGCCCAGCAGATTGACGAAACCCTGGATGTCTCCTGTTCCGGCGCCAAAATCCTCCGCCTGGGCAAAAAACTGCCCGTTCCTTCCCCCCGTACCGAAATCATCGATGCCCGAGGCCTGGTGGTAACCCCCGGCTGGATCGACGCCCACTGCCACCTGCGTGAACCGGGCCGGGAGGACGAGGAGAGTATCGCCAGCGGGGCCGCCGCGGCCGCGTCCGGTGGTTTCACCACGCTCATGGCCATGCCCAACACCACGCCCTGCATCGACAATGCCGCCCTGGTCGCCTTCGTCCTCAATGAAGGAGCCCGGACCCCGGTACGCGTGCTGCCCATCGGAGCGATCACCCGTGACCGGGCCGGCAAGGAACTGACCGAAATGGCCGAGATGGCCGAACGGGGAGCGGTCGCCTTCTCCGACGACGGCAATTGCCTGGCCGACAGCCGGATCCTGCGCCGGGCGCTGGAGTATAGCCGGCTGGCCGGCCGGCCGCTCATCGACCATCCCGAAGACCCGGCCCTCTCCCGCAACGGCGCCATGAACGAGGGGACCCTCTCGACCCGGCTGGGACTGGCCGGCATTCCCCGGGAGGCCGAAGAGATCGCCGTCAGCCGGGATATCGCTCTGGCCGGCCTGACCGGCGGCCCGCTTCACCTGGCCCACCTGACCACGGCCGGCTCGGTCGAACTGGTCCGCCAGGGGAAGAAAAAAGGATTGCCGGTGACCGCCGAGGTGACGGTCCACCACCTTACCCTGACCGAGGCGGCCGTCTCCGGATACGACACCAACGCCAAGGTAAGCCCGCCCCTGCGGACCGCCGCCGACATCAAGGCGCTGCGCAAGGGCCTGCGTGACGGCACCATCGACATTATCGTGACCGACCACGCCCCCCACAGCGTTGAGGAGAAGGAAACCGATTTTCAAAACGCCGCCTGCGGTATGATCGGCCTGCAGACGGCCCTGCCGCTGGTAAACGAGCTGGCCGGAGAGATCCCGCTGGCGGTCCTGGTGGCCGGACTAACCTGCAACCCGGCCCGGATCTTCGGGCTCAAGGAATGCGGCAGCCTGCAGCCCGGGTACCGGGCGGACCTGACCATCTACGACCCGGAATCCAGCTGGGTGCTGAAGCCGGAGCTGATCCTGAGCCGCAGCCGCAACACGCCCTTCCTCGGCCGACGCCTCAAGGGGCGCGCCATCCGTACCGTCTGCGGCAGTCGGACCATCTTCAAGGCCTGAAGGCACGCAACGTCCGGAGTTCCACCCGGCCCCCCGGGAACCGGCCGCCCCCCCTTTTCAAACCACAAGAGGAGTCCGCCGATGGCGCAGCAGAGAAAAAAAACCGGGAGCCCGGTCATCGATGCCCACAATCACCCCGACTGGCATGGCCACAACCTGGAAAGGTTCCTGGCCAACATGGACTCCTTCGGCATCGACCAGACCTGGCTGCTAAGCTGGGAGTGCCCGGCCGACGAATACAGCAACGGAAGTTACTGCCCGCCGCCGATGGGAACGGACGGCCCGATACCGTTTGCCCGCTGCCTGGCTTACGCGGAACGGGCGCCCGGCCGGTTCGTCCTGGGCTACGCACCGGATCCGAGGCGGCCCGAGGCGATCGACCGGCTGGCGGCCGCGATTGAAATATACGGGGTAAGGGTTTACGGGGAGCTGAAACTGCGGATGATGTACGACAACCCCGATGCTCTCCGCCTCTTCCGGTTCTGCGGAGAGAAGAAGGTGCCGGTGATCGTCCACCTGGATTATGAGATCGGCGAAAACCGGAACCGCTATCCGAGGCCAAACTGGTGGTACGGGGGCGGCATCGAGGCCTTCGAACGGGCCATCCGGAAATGCCCGGACACCGTCTTTCTCGGCCATGGCCCCGGCTTCTGGGCCCACATCTCGAAAGACGGCCAGCACCTGGTTTCTTACTACCCGCAGGGGAAGGTGGTCAGGGAAGGTGAGGTGACGCGGCTGATGCGCCGGTATCCGAACCTTTACGCCGATCTTTCGGCCGGCTCGGGCCGCAAAGCCCTAAACCGGGACCCGGACCACGCGGTCGAATTCCTGCTGGAGTTCCAGGAGCGCGTCCTGTACGCCCGGGACTGCTTCGACAACGGCCACCAGGAACTGCTGAAATCACTGAAACTGCCCGCCCGAACCCTGGCCATGATCCTGGGTGGAAACGCCCGGAAACTGGTGCCGGCGGGCCCGGCCGCAAGGTAAGCCCCCCTTATGCCTGACCGGATAGTGTCTGGGCGAAGGCCCGGAGGCTGGTGAGATGGCGCCGTTCTTCTTCCAGGATCTTCCGGACATACACCTTCTGATCTTCGGGGACGAAGGCCAGTAATTCGTGGTAATAAAGAATGGAGTCTTTTTCGGCCCCGACCGCCAGTTCCAGGGCCTCGGCTTCATTGAAAGCAGCCGCGGTGATGGCTTTGAAACCCTCCTGCTGGTTGAAGATGGCCGCATCGGCCAGCGCCTTCAAATAGAGTTCCAGCTCGCCCGGGTAAGCCTCGGTCAGGGGCGCCTTCGGAACCTGCCGGCTCAGTGATTCGAAGTAATCCCGGTGCTTGATCTCATCCTCCGCCAGCATTTTAAAGAGGTCGACGGCCGGCTGCGAACGAGCCAACCGGGCGGCTTCCCGGTAAAAACGGTTGCCGTTGTTCTCGATCTCCACCGCGATCCGGACGATCTCTTCCGCGGAATATATCAACGCCATCAAATACCTCCCGAAGTGTGACCCTTCCCGGGCCTGGTTCTTCCAATCGATCAGGCCGGCTTGACCAGACCGTAGCGAGCGATGTTGCGGTCGGCAATCGCCTGGATCTCCTGGAGCGCGGCCTCGGCGCCGGGCTTGAAGAGATGGCGGAAACGCCCCTGCAGCTTCAGGTACTCGGCGACCGGCTTGGGAGCCGACAGGGTGTAGGCGCCAGTTTGCTGCCCACCCTCGAATTCGACCATCGGAAAGAGCCCCGTCTCCACGGCCAGCCGGGCGACCCGGTAGGTGTCGGCCGGTTCATGCCGCCAGCCGAGCGGACAGGGCACGTGGATATGGAGGTACTTCGGGCCGCGGATGGCAAGCGCCTTCTTGACCTTCTTCTGCAGGTCCATCGGGAACCCGGCTGAAGCGCTGGCCACGTAGGGAATACCGTGGGCCAGGGCGATTTCCATCACGTTCTTCTTGGGACGCGGATTGCCGGCGGAGGCCTTGCCGGCCGGGCTGGTGGTGGTCGAGGTGTAGGTCGGCGTCAATCCGCTGCGCTGGATGCCGGTATTCATGTAGGCTTCGTTGTCGTAGCAGATCGACAGGATGTCGTGGCCCCGTTCCCACATACCGGAAAGCGCCTGAAGCCCGATGTCGGCGGTGCCGCCGTCACCGGCCTGGGCGATCACCCGGATCTGGTCGAGCCGGCCGGTCTGACGCAAAGCCGACTCCACGCCCGAGGCCACCGCGCCGGCATTCTCGAAGAGGGAGTGGATAAAGGGCACCTCCCAGGCCGATTCCGGATAGGCGGTCGTGAAGACCTCCAGGCAGCCGGTGTTGTTCACGATGATGGTGTTCGGACCGGCGGTGTCAATCACCAGCCGGGCCGCCAGGGCCTGGCCGCAGCCGGCACAGGCGGTATGGCCGGGGGAAAGCAGGTGTTCAGGCATCTCTTTTCTCCTCAGTTTTTCCGCGTTCAGCCTTTGAGCCCCACAAAACCGGCGCTGACCTCCTCGCCGGAAAGGCGGGTGAATATCTCACGGATGGTCTCGATGGTGATGTCCCGGCCGCCCAAACCGGCGATGTAGCCGTTAACCCGGGCCTGGTGTTTGCCGCGGACCAGGGCCGTGGCCAGGTCGGCATAGATGGGGCCGGTGGCGCCCAGCGAAATGGCCTTGTCCAGCACCGCCACCCGGCCGACACCGGCCAGTGCGGCGCTCACCGCCTCCTCCGGGAAGGGGCGGTAGGTGACGAGGCGCAGCAGGCCGGCCTTCACGCCTTCCTGGCGCAGGGCGTCAATCGCCTCCTTGATGGTGCCGCAGACCGACCCGGCGGCCACGATGGCCAGCTCGGCATCCTCAAGCCGGTATGCTTCGACCAGGCCGCCCGAATTCCGTCCGAACTGCCTGGAAAAATCGGCCGCGATGGAAGGAATAAGTTTCAGGGCGCCGCGCATGGCCGCGTGCAGATCGTGGCGTATCTCCAGGTAATAATCGGGTCCGGCCAGCGGGCCGAAGGTCATCGGCACGGCCGGGTCCAGTTTTTCGGTCGGCCGGTAAGGCGGCAGGAACTTGTCCACCTCGGCCGCTTCCGGCACGTCCACCACTTCCAGCCCGTGACTGAGCAGGTAGCCGTCGAGACAGACCATGACCGGCACCCGAACTTCGGGCGACTCAGCCAGCCGGTAGGCCTGGAAGATCAGGTCACCGCACTCCTGGCCGGTTTCAGCGTAAAGCTGGATCCAGCCGCTATCCCGGACGGCCATCGAATCCTGCTGGTCGTTCCAGATGTTGATCGGGGCCGAAAGGGCCCGGTTGACGCAGGCCAGCACCACCGGCATCCTCATGCCGGCGATGTTGAAGAGCACCTCGCTCATCAGGATCAACCCCTGCGAGGAGCTGGCCGAGAAAACCCGCTCACCGGCGGCCGAAGCCCCCAGGACCAGGGAAGCGGCCGAATGCTCACTCTCGACATTGATGAACTGGCTCTTCAGCTTGCCGTCGGCCACCATCGAAGCCAGGAACTCCACGATGTGGGTCTGGGGCGTGATCGGGTAGGCGGAGATCACCCCGGGCCGGCAAAGGGCGACGGCGCGGGCTACCGCATCGGAACCTTCAATGAAATCTTTCATCCTTCTGTCTCCGTGTCTTCGGGAATCATCTCAATGTCCTTCTTGGGACAGACCGCCGCACAGAGGCCGCACCCCTTGCAGTAGACGTAATCGGTCTCGAAACTGTTCTTGGCCTTGCCGGTAATGATCCCCTCCGGGCAGACCAGCAGGCAGAGCCGGCAGGCGATGCAGTTCTGGCGGAGAAACTTGGGCCGCCGGTCGACCCGCCACGAACCGGTCCGGTTATTCCGGGCGCTGCCGGGCCGGGAGTTGATGTTTACCGACATGCTACCTCCCACCCCTCCTTGAGGGACGCGATGTTCTTATTGGCAAGATCCTCGGGAAAGCGCCGGCGGATGACCTCCTCCAGGCTCTCGAGCTTCACGGCGCCGGAAGCGGCGGCGAAGGCCCCGAGCAGAGCGGTGTTGGCCAGCGGACGACCGATGTGACGACGGGCGATCTCGTTGGCCGGCACGTAGCAAATTTTAACCCCGCCGGAGGGCGGGGTCAGGTTCAGGGGTTTCTCGGCGTTGATTATCACCACGGCTTTTTCCTTAACGCCGGCCAGCACGTCGACGCTCCGGCAGAGAGTCGGATCGGCCACGATCACGTAATCGGGACGGTAGATCTGCGAACGCAGCCGAATGGGCTGGTTGGAGATCCGGACGAAGGCGTTCATGGGCGCCCCCATCCGGGCGGCGCCGAAGCTCGGAAACGCGTAGGCGTAACGCCCCTCAACAAAGATCGCGGTCCCCATCAGGGCGGCGGTGGTGATGGCCCCCTGACCGGCGCGGGCGTGAATCCGCATTTCGGTGATCATTTAGTCTATTCCTCCGAGATGGCGCTGACCGGACAATCCTGAACGGCCTGGCGGGCGCATTCTTCGGCGCTGGCCGGAACCGGATCGACCTTCACCTTGGCCAGGTCGTTCTCCAGGACAAAAACATCGGGACAGTTGTCGGCGCAGAGACCGCAACCGGTGCAGACATCAGCATCAATCTTGACTTTCATGACCGCCTCCTGGTTTCGTGAAAAAGCAAAAAACGGGTTACTTATAAATTATACTCCTTTCGGCAACCCCGGTCAAACCTGAAACAGGGCTGCAATTGACAGGGCGGCAGCGCACCGTTATAATCATTCTTAAAAGGTTTTGCTCCACCCTGCGAGGCGAGCATGCATACCCTGGTGACCGGGGGCGCCGGCTTCATCGGCAGCCACCTGGTCGAACAATTGCTGCAGGCCGGCCACCGCGTGACGGTGGTGGACAACTTCGCCACCGGCCGGCCGGATAACCTCCCGCGCCATGAGAACCTGACGGTGCGCCGGGCCGACGTGGCCGATTACGAGGCGATCGCCGGTTACTTCCGGGGCGTGGACTGGGTCTTTCACCTGGCCGCGCTGGCCGACATCGTGCCCTCCATCGTGGAACCGCTCAAGTACCATCGGGCCAACGTGGACGGCACGGTCGCCGTGCTCCAGGCCTCCCGGGAGGCCGACGTGCGCCGTTTCATCTACACCGCCTCCTCCTCCGGGTACGGCATCCCGGACCGGTATCCCACCCCGGAGACCGCCGAGATCCGCCCGGAGTATCCCTACGCCCTGACCAAGTATCTCGGGGAGGCCTGCGCCCTGCACTGGTTCAAGGTCTACCGGCTGCCGGTCGTCTCGCTACGCCTCTTCAACGTCTATGGCCCCCGGGCCCGCACCTCCGGCACCTACGGGGCGGTCTTCGGGGTCTTCCTGGCCCAGAAGCTCAACGGCCGTCCCTTCACCGTGGTCGGTGACGGGAACCAGACCCGGGATTTCGTCTTTGTCACCGACGTGGCCCGGGCCTTCATGGCCGCCGCCGAATCCGAAGCCGCCGGCCAGGTCTTCAACGTGGGCAGCGGCCGCCCCCAGAGTATCAACCGGATCGTCGAACTGCTCGGCGGCGAGAAGATCCACATACCCCGTCGGCCGGGTGAACCGGACTGCACCCACGCGGACATCAGCCGGATCACCGCCACGCTCGGCTGGCGGCCGGAAGTCAGCCTCGAGGCCGGCGTGAAGATCATGCTGGAGAATATCGATTACTGGAGGCAGGCCCCCCTCTGGACCCCGGAAAAAATCGCCGAGGCCACCCGGGACTGGTTCACCCACCTGGACAGGAAGGAACCGTGACCGAATCGCCCAAGCTGAAGGAGCTCGATCAACTGGCCCTGACCCTGGCCGGACTGAAAGGAAAGGGACGGACCATCGTCCACTGCCACGGGGTCTTCGACCTGCTCCACCCTGGCCACATCAAGCATTTCCAGGCCGCCCGCAAGCTGGGCGACGTCCTGGTGGTCACCGTCACTCCGGACGAGTACGTCAACAAGGGTCCGGGCCGGCCGGTCTTCAACCAGCGGCTGCGCCTGGAATCGATCGCCGCGCTCGAATGCGTTGATTACGTAGCCCTCAACCGATGGCCGAGCGCCGAGGAGACGATCCGGAAGCTGAAACCGGACATCTACGTAAAGGGCAGCGATTACGCCGAGTCGAATAAGGACCTTACCGGCAAGATCAACGAGGAGCGCCGGGCGGTGGAATCGGTCGGCGGCCGGATCCATTTCACCGACGAGGTCACCTTCTCCTCCACCCGGCTGGTCAACGCCTTCTTCAGCGTCTACCCGGAGGAGGCCGGCCGCTTCCTGGAGGGCTTCCGCCGTCGCCATTCGGCCGAATCGGTCATCGGCCGCCTCCAGGCGCTGGCCGGAACCCGGGCCCTGGTCATCGGCGACGCCATCATCGACCAGTATGCCTACTGCCAGCCGATGGGGAAGGCCGGCAAGGAGAGCGTCCTGGTCGCCCGCCATCTCTCCCGCGAGGAGTTCGCCGGCGGCGCGCTGGCCTGCGCCAACCACCTGGCCGGCTTCTGCCGCGAGGTGACCCTGGTCACCGGCCTTGGCCGCGGCAATTCCAGGGAGAAGTTCATCCGGGAACGCCTCCGGCCCAACATCAAGCCCGTCTTCTTCAGCCGGAGCGACGCGCCGACCGTGGTCAAGCGCCGCTTCGTCGAGCCGCCCTTCCTCTCCAAGCTCTTCGAAATCTGCTACCTGAACGACACCAACCTGCCGGCCGAGGTTGAAAAGCGGCTGGCCGCCTTCCTGGAGCGGGAACTGCCCCGTTACGACCTGGTGGTCGCCGCCGATTTCGGCCACGGCTTCATCACCCCGGCCACCGTGGGACTGCTCAGCCGCCGCGCCCCCTTCCTGGCCCTCAACACCCAGACCAACAGCGCCAACTCCGGCTACAATCTGGTCACCCGTTACCGCCGGGCCGACTATATCTGCGTGGATGAACCGGAGATGCGCCTGGCCAACCAGGACCGCTTCGGCCGTCTGGAAAAGATCATCCAGGAGACCGGGAAGCGGCTGGACTGCCGGCGGATCATCGTCACCCGGGGCCACCACGGTTCAATCGCCTACGCCGGCGGCCGGAAGTTCTACCAGGTGCCGGTCTTCTCGCGGGAGGTGGTCGACCGGATTGGTGCGGGCGACGCCTACTTCTCGGTGACGGCCCCCGGGGTCAAATCCGGCTGGCCGATGGACCTGGCGGGTTTCGTCGGCAACGCGGTGGGCGCCCTGGCGGTCCGGATCGTCGGCAACCGAAGTCCGGTCGAACCGGCCAACCTCTACAAGTTCATCACCGCCCTCTTAAAATGAAGATGGCCCGGAAACCCTGCCGATATTTTGAGAACCTGAAGGGTCTGATGGCGGCCATCGAGGTGACCGACCGGGAGGAGCGGCGGCTGGACCTGGACTCGGGTGTCAACCGGGCGGTCGAACTGATCCGGGAACTCGCCGGGGCCGGCGGCCAGCTCTTCTTCATCGGCAACGGCGCCAGCGCCGCCATCGCCAGCCACCAGGCCTCCGACTTCTGGAAGGCCGGCGGCATCCCGACCCGGGCCTTCAACGATCCGGCCATGCTCACCAGCCTGGGCAATGACCTCGGCTACGAGGAAATCTTCGCCCGGCCGCTGCTGGATTTCGCCCGGCCCGGCGACCTGCTGGTGGCCATCAGCAGTTCCGGCCGATCGGCCAACATCAGGCGGGCCG
>JAKJFK010000036.1 GCA_022704925.1 candidate division TA06 bacterium
GACGTCGACCGCCACGGGCTGGACGAAATGGACAAGCGCATCCTGGAGGTCATCATCAGCAAGTTTTCGGGCGGCCCGGTCGGCATCAAGACCCTGGCGGTGGCCGTGGGCGAGGAGCCGGACACCCTGGAGGAGGTCTACGAACCCTTCCTGGTGCGCGAGGGATACCTGGAACGGACGCTCAAGGGGCGCCGGAGCACGCTGCGCGCCTATCAGCATCTCGGTCTCGAACCGCCGCCGGCCGCCGGAGACGGACAGAACCGGCTGCTTTGAATCCCCATGCTGGCCGCCGAAAAACTCTACCGGAACTACCGCGGCAAACCCGCGGTCGCCGATCTCTCGCTCCAGGTGGAGCGGGGCGAGATCGTCGGCCTGCTCGGACCCAACGGCGCCGGCAAGACGACCACCTTTTACCTGCTGATGGGCTGGCTGCGTCCCGACGGCGGCCGGGTTTGCCTCAACGGGACGGACATCACCGGCCTGCCGATGTACCGGCGGGCCCGGGCCGGCCTGGGCTACCTGCCCCAGGAGCCGTCGGTCTTCGGCAAGCTGACGGTCGCCGAGAACCTGCTGGCGGTGCTCGAGTTCCGCCGCCTCCCGGGGGCCGAGCGGCGGGAGCGCTGCGCGGCCGCCCTGGAGAAGCTCAACCTGACCGGCCTGACCGGCCGGGTGGCCGGGACACTCTCCGGCGGCGAGCGGCGCCGGGTCGAGGTGGCCCGGAGCCTGGTGATGGACCCGGCCTTCCTGCTGCTCGACGAGCCCTTCACCGGGATCGACCCCCTGAACATCGAGGAGCTGCGCGGCATCATCCGCGGCCTGGCCCGACGGGATCGGGGTGCTGATCACCGACCACAACGTGCGCGAAACACTGGCCATCACCGACCGCTCCTACCTGATCTTCCAGGGGCGGGTGCTGATCTCCGGTTCCGGGCGGGAACTGGTCGACAGCCCGGAGGCGCGGCGCCTGTACCTGGGCGAGAGCTTCAGCCTCTGAGACGCGGCCCGGCCGGATCCGATTTTTTCAACCGGGAGCCTTTCATGAAACTTGGTATCGTCACCTACCAGATCGCGGCCGAGTGGGACCTGGACCGGATCATCTCGGCCTGCGGTTCGCTGGGCTACGCCGGGGTGGAACTGCGCACGACGCACCGGCACGGCGTGGAACCCTCGCTCTCGAAGGCGGCCCGGGCCGAGGTGAAAAAAAAGTTCGAGGATTCGCCGGTGGTGCTGGTCGGGCTGGGCAGCGCCTTCGAGTATCACAGCCCGGATCCGGCGGAACTGAAGAAGAACCTGGACGGGACCCGGGAGTTCGTTCTGCTGGCCCGGGACACCGGCGCGGAAGGAGTAAAAGTCAGGCCCAACGGTTTTCCCGAGGGCGTGCCGAAGGAAAAGACGCTGGAGCAGATCGGTCTTTCTTTGCGGGAGTCCGCCTCCTTTGCCGCCGACCACGGGGTGAAAATCCGACTGGAAGTCCACGGTTCCGGCACTTCTCATCCGCCCTGTATCAGGCGGATAGTGGACATCGCCGGCCACCCGAATCTTTACGTCTGCTGGAATTCCAACCAGGCCGACCGGGACGAAACCGGCTCGATTGAAAAGCACTTCGACCTCCTGAAGGATCGCCTTGAGATCTGCCACATCAACGAACTCTGCAACGATTACCCCTGGCGGACGCTCTTCTCCCTCCTGCGGAAGAATGGCTTCGACGGATACTGCCTGGCCGAAGTGGCCGCCAGCCCGGAGCCGGAGCGCTTCCTGAAATACTACAAAAGTCTCTTCGAGGCCTTGACCCGGCCGTTGAACTGAAGCCGGCCGGAGATGATGACCGGCCTGGAAAGGGCAACCCAGATGATTGGTTCGAAGGCTGTCCGGCTGCCGCTGCTGCTCTTTTGCCTGCTTCTCCTGGTCCGGCCGGCGGCCGCCACGCCCCGGATCTTCTGGGAGAAGACCGGGGAGAAGCGGATCTTCGAGGGCGGGGCGCAGAAGATCAGGCATCTTTTCCGGTTCCGCAACGAGGGGGACTCCCAGTTGAGAATCGAACGGGTCCGCCGGACCTGCGGAAGCTGTTCCGTTTTCAACCTTTCCCGGAAAACGCTCGCGCCGGGCGCCGAGGCGCAGCTGGAGATCGAGGTGGCCTTCGGGCCCGGTGAGACCGTCAAGAAGACCTACGTTTATATCGAGAGCAACGACCCGGCCAACCCGTTTTTCCAGATCGCCCTCGAAAGTGAGGCGCCGGGCATCAATTATCCCGCCCAGGTCTTTTTCGAAAACGTCCCCGCGCATACCCCCGCGGCCAGGAGCATCGAGATCTTCGCCGTTGGGGAACGGGGTTTCGGGATCCGGGAAATCCGGACCGGCCCCCTGGTCGAGAGCGTCCGGGCCGACACGATCAAGGAGAACCGGAGGTACCGGTTGGAGATCCGCTTGAAACCGCGGCCGCCGGTGAAATTCGGCCAGGATTACGTAAAGATCCGCACTGATTATCCCGGCCTCGAGGAGATTGAAATCCGCCTCTACGCGAGCATGGTCTCTTCGGCCGGCGGTGTCTCCGGGGAGGGCCGGCCGCGGGACCCGGAGGCCCCGGACCCGAAACGGGATCGGCGCCGGTGAAGTTCCGTTTTCAACGGCCGGCGGCGCCGGGCAATCCCTCTTTTGACGGAAGCCGGCCGGTGTGGTAAATTTATAACAACCTCCATTTTTTCAAGCAGTTTTTCGCCCTTATCCGGGATCCCTCATGGCCAAGTATATCTTTGTGACCGGCGGCGTACTTTCCTCGCTGGGAAAAGGCGTCGCCTCCGCTTCGATCGGCACCCTCCTGGAAGCCCGCCGCTACCGCATCAACATGCAGAAGTTCGATCCCTACCTCAACGTCGATCCCGGCACTCTCACGCCCTTCCAGCACGGCGAGGTCTTCGTCACCCGCGACGGGGCCGAGACCGACCTGGACCTGGGCCACTACGAGCGCTTCACCAGCCTGACCCTGAACCGGAATTCCAACACCACCTCCGGTCAGGTTTACTACGAGGTGATCGAGCGGGAGCGGCGCGGCGATTTTTTGGGCAAGACCGTCCAGGTGGTTCCGCACATCACCGAGGAGATCAAGCGGCGTTTCCGCCGCCTGGCCCGCGGCAACGCCGAAATCGTGATCGCCGAAATCGGCGGCACGGTGGGCGACATCGAGAGCCTGCCTTTTCTGGAATCCATCCGCCAGTTCCGCCAGGAGGTGGGGGCTGAGAACATCTGCTGCATCCACCTCACCTACATCCCCTACATCCAGGCCGCCGGCGAACTGAAGAGCAAGCCTACCCAGCACTCGGTGGAGCGCCTGCGCGAAATCGGCATCCAGCCGGACATCATCCTCTGCCGGACCGAGAAGCCCCTGAACCAGGACCTGCGCGAGAAGATCAGCCTTTACTGCAACGTGCCCTTCCAGGCGGTGATCGAGGCCCGCGATACCGACTGCATCTACGAGATCCCGCTCACCTTCCACCAGGAGAAGCTCGATCAGGTGATCCTGCGCAAGCTGCGGCTTCGCCCGCGGGTCTCCCACCTTAAAGAGTGGGGGAAGCTGATCGACCAGCTGCGCAACCCGGAGCACGAGGTGGAGATCGCCATGGTGGGCAAGTACGTCAAGCTCCAGGATTCCTATAAATCCCTCGACGAGGCCCTGCGCCACGGCGGCCTGGCCAGCCGCACCCGGGTCAAGCTGCGCAAGGTCGATTCCGAAAGCCTGCGCCGCGACGATGAACTGGAACGAAGCCTGGCCGGGGTGGACGGCATCCTGGTGCCCGGCGGCTTCGGCACCCGGGGCGTGGAGGGGATGGTGGCCGCCATCCGTTACGCCCGGGAGAAGCGCATCCCGTTCTTCGGAATCTGCCTGGGATTGCAGGTGGCGGTGATCGAGTTCGCCCGCAACGTCTGCGGTCTGGACCGGGCCAACAGCACCGAGTTCGACCCCCAGACCCCGCACCCGGTGATTACCCTGATGGACTCCCAGCGCCAGGTCCAGGCGATGGGCGGCACCATGCGGCTGGGCGGTTATCCGTGCGTCCTGGCGGCGGGGTCGCTGAGCCGCCGCTGCTACGGGGTGCCCCGCATCGTGGAACGCCACCGCCACCGCTACGAGGTCAACCCGCACCTCTTCGGCCGCCTCCAGGAGAAGGGACTGCAGGCCTCGGGCCGCTCCCCGGACCGGAAACTGGTCGAGATCGTGGAATTGAAGGATCACCCCTTTTTCGTGGCCACCCAGTTCCATCCCGAGTTCCAGTCGCGCCTGGCTTCACCGCACCCGATTTTCAGCGCCTTCATCGCCGCCGCGCTCAGGCAGCGGCTTGAAAACAGGCCGCCGTCCGCCTGAAACACCGGAGGAAAAGACCCGTGAAGGATATCCTGAACGTCGGCTTTATCGGCTGCGGCGGTTTTGTCCAGGGCAGCCACCTGCCCAACGCCGCCGCCAACCCGAAACTGCGCGTCCGGGCGCTCTGCGACCTCCAGGCCGACCGCCTCAAGGCGCTGGAGCCGGTCTACCGGCCCGATTACGTCACCACCGATTTGACGCGGCTGGCCGCCGACCCCGAACTGGACCTGGTGGTCATCGGCACCGGTCCCAAGGTCAGGGTGGAACCGATTCGGGCGGCCGCCGAGGCCGGCAAGCACATCTACGTCGAGAAGCCGATGAGCCTGGGCTACGAGGACTCACTCGAAATCGTCCGGATCATCCGGCAGACCGGGGTGAAGCTCCAGGTGGGCTTCAACCGCAATTATTCGCCCATCATGCAGGAGGCCCGGCGCGTCTACCGGAAGATGAAGCGGGGCGAGACGCTCATCTCCTACCGGATCGTCGGCGAGGCCCAGCTCTGGCCGAAGTTCCACCAGGAGGCGGTCAAGGGCGGCGAATCGACCATCATCCACGAGTTGACCCACATCTTCGACCTGATCAACTGGCTGACCGATTCCGACCCCCGGAGCGTCTTCGTGATCGGCGGTCCTTCCGATAACAACATTCTGGCCATGGAGTATCCGGACGACGTCTACGTTACCCTGCTCTCCGGCAGCTGCGGTACCGAGGCCTATCCCAAGGAGCGGATGGAGGTCTTCTCCGATCACGCGGTGCTGGTCATGGACGGGTTCATGGACCTGGAGTGCGTGCGGATTCCCGGGGAGTCGGACCGGCATTACCCCCTGAAGGCCAACCCGTTCGGTCCGCTCGACATTCCGCTGGCCGGGCACAAGGCCGACCTCCGGCGCTGGCGCGATTCGCTCACCCCGGCCCAGATCGAAAAGGGCTACTACTACGACAACCGGCCGGGCGTTGGCAAGGGCCATTACGAGGCACTCGAGTTCCTGCGCCGCTGCGTGGTCGAGGACCGGCCCACCGAGACGGGCGCCTACCGGGGTGCCCTGGCGACGGTGATGGGGTTGAAGTCGCTGGAATCGCTTCGGTCGGGTACCCCGGTCCGCTTCGATTTTTCCTTCCTGAAGTAGGGTGTCCGCCCGGCCGGATTACTTGCTGAAAGCCCTCCTTTTATAGTAAAATAAACCGATTATGGCTACCCCCCTGGAAAAATGGGTTGAGGAACAGGCCCGGCTCACGCGGCCGGCCCGCATTCACTGGTGTGACGGGTCGGACGAAGAGGCGCGCCGGATCGTCGAGATCGGCTGCCGGGAGGAGAAGGTCAACGGCCAGCCAGTCTTCCAGGAGTTGAACCCGGACGCCTTTCCTTATTCCTACCTGCACCGCAGCCATCCGACCGATGTCGCCCGGACCGAGCACCTGACCTTCGTCTGCCATCCGGACCGGGAGGAGGTCGGCCCCAACAACAACTGGCTTTCGCCCGAAGCGGCCCGGTCCCGGATGCGGGTCCTGACCGACGGCTGCATGGCCGGCCGGACGATGTATGTCATGCCCTACCTGATGGGCCATCCGGATTCGCCTTACGCCCGGGCCTGCGTGCAGCTGACCGACATCTCCTACGTGGCCGTCAGCATGCGCATCATGACCCGCATGGGCCGGCCGGCCCTGGAGCGCATCGGCGGTTCCGACGATTTCGTGAAGGGGCTGCATTCGGTAGGCGATTTTAACCCGGAACGGCGCTTCATCATGCACTTTCCCGAGGAGCATTTCGTCTGGAGCGTCGGATCCGGTTACGGCGGCAACGCCCTGCTGGGCAAGAAATGCTTCTCCCTGCGGATCGCCTCCTGGCTGGCCCGGAGCGAGAACTGGCTGGCCGAACACATGATCATCATCGGCATCGAGGATCCCCGGGGCCGGATTACTTACGTGGCGGCGGCCCTGCCCTCGGCCTGCGGCAAGACCAACCTGGCCATGCTCGAATCCACCCTGCCGGGCTACCGGATCTGGACTCTGGGGGACGACATCGCCTGGCTGCATGTCGGGCCGGACGGTCGTCTTTACGCCCTCAACCCGGAGGCCGGCTTCTTCGGGGTGGCGCCCGGCACTTCGCTGCGGACCAATCCCAACATGGTCAAAACTCTCCAGGCGGGACGTTTTTACCCGACTCTCTTTACCAACACCGGCCTGGATGTCAGCCGCAACGCGCCCTGGTGGGAAGGTCTGGATGAGACGCCCAATCCCCGGCTGGACTGGCAGGGGCGCCCCTGGAAGGAGGGGGCGGGACCGGCAGCCCATCCGAACGCCCGTTTCACGGTTTCGGCCCAAAACTGCCCGACCCTTTCACCCGAGTACGACAACCCGGCCGGCGTCCCGATTTCGGCCATCATCCTGGGCGGCCGGCGCACCAGCGTGGCGCCCCTGGTCCTCCAGAGCCGCGACTGGCTGGAGGGGGTCTGCCTGGGTTCGATCATGGGTTCGGAAACGACCGCGGCCGCCATTCACCAGGTGGGCCAGCTGCGGCGCGACCCCATGGCCATGCTGCCTTTCTGCGGTTACAACCTGGGCGATTACCTGGGCCACTGGCTCAGGATGGGCGAATCCCTGAAGGAACCGCCGGCGATCTTCTTCGTCAACTGGTTCCGCAAGGACGGCGGCGGCGATTTCCTCTGGCCCGGCTTCCGGGAGAATATCCGGGTTATGAAATGGATCATCGAGCGGACCGCCGGCGGGCAGGGCAACGGTGCGGCGGAGACGCCGATCGGTCTGGTGCCGGAGCGGAGCGCCGTCAACCTTGACGGGCTTGACCTGGCCCCGGGCGCCTGGAAGGAACTGACGGCGGTTGACCGGAATGAATGGCGCGCCGAAATTACGACTGGCCGGGAATTCCTGGCCCAGTTCGGGGACCGGCTTCCGACCCGGGTTCGGGAAGGGCTTGATCGCCTGGACCGCAATTTAGGGTGAACTTGTCCGGGCCAACCAAGGGGGGTGGCGGGATGGGCGCAGTCAGGGCGAACGCGGCCCGAAAGATTTTCGCTTCGCTGGTGCTGGTGCTCCTGCTGGCCGCGCTGTTTTTTCTCTTCTACCGGCCGCCGTTGAATTTTTTGAGCCAGCAGCCGCTGGAACTCTATTTCAGCCTGGTCTCCGAGGAGGGCGAGACGGTCTCCCCGGTCACCCGGCCGGTTCCCCGGCGCTGGAAGACCGAGGAACGACTCGAGCAGGCCATCCGGCTTTTGCTGGCCGGGCCGGACGAAACCGAGAAGAGCGCCGGTTACGAAACCGAGCTCCCGACCGGGGCCGAATTGATAAGTTGCTGGGTTGAAGGCGACCTTGCCTTCCTGAATTTTTCACCCCGGGTCGAGGATGGCGGCGGGACCGCGAGCATGCGGAACCGGTTGCGCCAGATCGTTTTTACCGCCACGCAGTTTCCCGGCATCAACCGGGTGCGGTTCCTGATTGACGGCGAGACGATCAAGTACTTCAGCAGCGAGGGACTGACCGAGGTCGAGAACCCCCTCGGCCGTTCCGATTTCGAGAAGGAGGAAGAATGAAGAAGGGAATCCACCCCCAGTATTTCCCGGCCAAGGTCATCTGCGCCTGCGGCAATGTCGTTGAGACCGGGGCGACCAAGAAGGAGATGCACGTGGAGATCTGCGCCGCCTGCCATCCCTTCTTCACCGGCAAGACCAAGTTCGTCGATACCGCCGGACGCGTGGAGAAGTTCCGGCGCCGCTATGGCAGCCCGAAGTCCTGAGCTCAACCTTACCGAACTCCAGGCCAGGTTTCAGGACCTCAGTCTGCAGTTGAGCCGCTCCGAAAGCGGCCTCAGCAACGGCGAACGGGAGCGGCTGCTGGAAGAGTTGCGGCGTCTGAATGAGTTGATCCCGCTCCAGCAGAAACTGGAGCGGACCCGGAAGGAGCGGGCCGGGGCGGCCGAACTGCTGGCCGGGGAAACCTGTTCCCAGCTGGCCGAACTGGCGCGCGAGGAAGTGGATCGGCTCGACCGGGAGGTGGAGTCGCTCGAGAAGGACCTGGTTGGGCGTCTTCTCGAAGATCCGCGTGACCAGCGCAACGCGATTGTCGAAATCCGGGCCGGCACCGGCGGCGAGGAGGCCGCTCTCTTCGCCCGCGACTTGTTCCGGATGTACAGCCGTTTTGCGGAGCGCCACGGTTTCAAGCTGGAGGTCTTTGACACCTCCGCCACCGAAAAGAACGGCCTCAAGTCGGTCATCTTCATGGTACGCGGGGCCGGGGCCTACGGGCGTTTCAAGTACGAGAGCGGCGTCCACCGCGTCCAGCGGGTGCCGGAGACCGAGGCGAGCGGCCGCATCCACACCTCGGCGGCCACCGTGGCGGTCTTCCCCGAGATCCGGATCCAGGAAGTGCGGATCGAAAACAAGGACCTGCGCATCGACACCTTCTGCGCTTCCGGCCACGGCGGCCAATCGGTCAACACCACCTACTCGGCGGTCCGCATCACTCACCTGCCCACCGGCCTGGTGGTCTCCTGCCAGGACGAGCGGAGCCAGCTTCAGAACAAGGAGCGGGCCCTGAAGATTCTGGCGGCCCGGCTGGCCGAGCGGGAGAAGAGGAGTCAGGAGGAGTCCCTGTCGGTCGAGCGGCGCGCCCTGATCAAGACCGGCGACCGGAGCGAAAAGGTGCGGACCTACAATTTTCCGCAGAACCGGCTGACTGACCACCGGATCAACTTTTCGGTGCACAACCTGAAGGAGATCCTGGACGGCAACCTGGAACCGGTGCTGGAGGCCCTGGTTGATTATGAACTGCAGCTCCGGAATAAGGGGGAGGGCTCATGAACGAAAGCAGCACCGGTCTTAACGAAAACCTGGTCGGCATGCTCTGCTACGTCGGGCTGGTCTTTACCGGCCTTTTCTTCTTCCTGACCGAGAAGAAGAGCAAGTACGTCCGTTTTCACGGCCTGCAGTCAACGCTCTTTTTCGTTGCCTGGGTCATTGTCTGGATGGCCTTCGGAAGCATCTTTTCCTTTCTGCCGGTGGTGGCCGACTGGCTGCTGCGGCTGGTGAAGGTGGCCGGCCTGGTGGGTTGGGTCCTGTTGATAGTCAAGTCATACAAGGGCGAGTATTTCCTGCTGCCGGTGGTCGGCCGGATCGCCATGGAAAACTCCGAGTTCAAGACTCCGGAAAGCCAGGATAAGCAGGCTTGAATTCACCTCGAACCGTGGAAGACATGGAAGACAAGTACTCGGGTTTGCGCAAGGCCTCTTCCGCCTGGCGGATCTTTGCCTGGGGCGTGGCCGCCGTCTGCATGGTCGGGTTCCTGGTCGGGCTGGGCTGGATCTTCCGCAAGCCCGAGGCCGGACTGGTCCTGTGCCTGGTCTTCGCCTTCCACGGCCTGGTCGGTTTTGTGGGCTGCTACACGATCAGCCAGCTGATCCTGGTGGCGCTGGACATTGAAAAGAACATCCGCGCGGAGCGGCCGCCGGCCGGCCCGGGCTCCGAAGGCTGAGGCCGTCCGCGGCCGGCCCGCGACGTTCCCGCGGCCGCCGCGGGCCGCCGGCCTGCTCCAATGGGGCGCCGGCCGCCTGGCGCGGGCGGGGATCGAGTCGCCCCGCCGCAATGCCGAGTTGCTGCTGGCGGCGCTGCTGGGCTGTGACCGGTCCGGGCTTTACCTGGAGCCGGAACGGGTCGTTTCCCGGGCGCGGGCCGGGCGGTTCCGGGAGCAGATCGGCCGCCGCGGCCGGGGCGAGCCGCTCCAGTACCTGACCGGCCGGGTCAATTTTTTCCGGGATTCTTTCCGGGTCCGGCCCGGGGTCTTCATCCCCCGGCCGGAGACGGAACTGCTGGTCACGCAGGGGCTTGCCCTGCTGGAAGCGGGCCGGGACGGGCCGGCCACGGTTCTCGAAGTGGGCGCCGGCAGCGGCGCGCCGGGACTTTCCCTGGCCAGGCACGGCCGGTGCCGGGTCTGGCTTCTCGAGAAGGAGGCGCGGGCGGTCGGCCTGGCGCGGCTTAACCGGCGCCGGCTGGGCCTGGACGGCCGGCGGGTCCGCATCCTGGCCGGAGACTGGAACGATTTTCACCGGCGGGTCCGCCGCCGCTTTCAGCTGGTGGTCTCCAACCCGCCCTACGTACCGGCGGGGCAGCTTTCCCATCTCGAGCGGGAAGTCCGGCGCGAGCCCCGGACCGCCCTGGCGGCCGGCCGGGCCGGGCTGGACTTTTTCCGCCGGCTGGCGCCGGGGGCCTTCCGCATTCTGGTGCCGGGCGGCTGGCTGCTGGTCGAGATCGGTTTCGGCCAGGCGGCCGCGGTCCGGGAGATTTTTCGTGCAGCGGGCTTTCAGACTATCGGGGAGTTCGAGGATTACAACGGGGTGCCGCGGGTAATCCGCGGCCGGAAACCTTTTAAATGGATGCCTTGAAAGTAACCGGGGGAAACCGACTGTCCGGCGGGGTTCGAGTCAGCGGTTCCAAGAACGCCAGCCTGCCGATACTGGCGGCCACGCTCCTGGCCGAGGGCCGGAGCCGTATTTACGGGGTGCCGCGCCTCCAGGACGTGCGGACCATGATCAAGATCCTGACCGCCCTGGGGGCCGAGATCGATTGGAGCGGCGACTGCCTGACGGTCGACACTTCCGGCATCTCGAACTGCACCGCCCCCTACGAGCTGGTCAAGCAGATGCGGGCCTCGGTCTGCCTGCTGGGACCGCTCCTGGCCCGCTTCGGCCGGGCCGCCATCTCCCTGCCGGGCGGCTGCGTTATCGGCGACCGGCCGATCGACATGCACCTCAAGGGCCTCGAGAAACTTTCGGTCCGGTTCACCCTTTCGGGCGGGTACGTCCGGGGGCGGGCCGCCCGTCTTTCGGGATCCTCAATTTTTCTCGGCGGCACCTATGGTTCCAGCGTTCTGGCCACCGCCAACGTGATGATGGCCGCCTGCCGGGCCGAGGGCGACACGGTCATCGAGTTCGCCGCCTGCGAACCGGAGATCGTCAACCTGGCCGATTTCCTGAACCGGATGGGGGCCCGGATCGAGGGAGCCGGCAGCCACCTGGTTAAAATCCAGGGGGTCCGGCGGCTGCGGCCGACGGAATTCCGGATCCTGCCGGATCGCATTGAGGCCGGCACCTACCTGATCGCCGGCGCCTTGACCCGGGGGCAGGTGACGGTGGAGAATTGCGTGCCGGAGCATCTCTTCGCGCTGATGGAGAAGCTCCAGGAGGCGGGCGTGACCGTCCGCCACGGGCTCACGACGGTCGAGGTCCAGTGCCGCAAACGGGTGCGCAGCGTCGACATCGCCACCCTGCCGTACCC
>JAKJFK010000232.1 GCA_022704925.1 candidate division TA06 bacterium
TCTCGACGTCCATCCACTCGGAGAGGGCGTTGACCACCGAGACGCCCACCCCGTGCAGGCCGCCGGAGACCTTGTAGCTGCGGTTGTCGAACTTGCCGCCGGCGTGGAGGACGGTCATGACCACCTCGACCGCCGGCCGCCCCTCGGTCTTGTGGATGTCGACCGGGATGCCGCGCCCGTTATCCTCGACCGAGGCGCTGCCGTCGGCGTGGATTACGATCTTGATGCTGGTGCAGAAGCCGGCCATCGACTCGTCGATCGAGTTGTCGACCACCTCGTAGACCAGGTGGTGGAGGCCGGCGACCGAGGTGTCGCCGATGTACATGGCCGGCCGTTTGCGGACGGCCTCGATGCCGCCCAGCACCTGGATGTTTGTCGCGTCGTAGCGTTCGTTTTTTTCCATATTCAAGCGCCCTCGGGTGGTGGAATTAAATAGAAGTCTCCCCAATACATTTAAAATAAATAAATACAAAAACAGGCCCCAAAACAACCGCGGAAAAAGAAGTTGGCGGACCGGATTCGAGGTGGCGGGTATATCTTGAGGTCCGACTGGTTTAATTATACTACCGGTTGGGCTTGAATGTCAAACGGGAGCGTCCCGGGGGAGACGACCGGTTCCTGGCCACCTCCCCCAGGGGATTTCAGCCCCGCTAAGGCGTTTTTCCGGCCACTTCCCGGTTCAGGTAGGGTTCGGTGAAGATATCGTCGCCGATTTCAATCGCGCTGCTCCAGAACGGCCTTCCTTCAAACTCGGGCCTCAGGTCGGCTTCGCGGTTGAATCCGAAGAGGTAGCGCCGGATCTCGAAGCAGGTGGTCAGCCGGTAGCGGGTCGGGTTGCCGCTCTGGCTGGTCATCAGCAGGTGGTAGCGCGGGCAGCTGAAATCGCCGGCCGGGCCGAACCGGACCGGGGTGCCGGGCCGGGGCGGCTCCGGGAAGTCGATGCCGGTCAGGAAGGCCATCCGGTCGATCACCCGGTCCACCCGTCCCTCCATCACCAGCAGCCGGCTGTGGTCGAGGTCGAGCCGGATCGTCCGTCCTTCGGCCGACCGGACCAGCCAGCGGTCGGTCTCGCCGGTCCGGCCCCGGACCAGGATGAAGCGGCCGGCCAGCTGCGAGGCGCCGGGCAGCGGCTCATCAAGGGTCAGTTCACCCCTGGCCAGGTCGATCCCGGCGACCCGGCCGCTCCGGACCGGCGGCGCGGCCAGCCGGAGACCGGGTCCCTCGAGGCGGCTTCCGTAGAGGGTGACCTCGACGCCGGGCCGGCCGGCGCGCCGGCGCAGGACGGCCAGTTTCCCGTGCAGGGTCAGGCCCGCTTCGGCGAGCCGGTGCGGGCCGTCGGTGCGGCCGTTGATGATGATGTCGTAACCGTCGGCGGTATCCACCCGGACCGCCACCGCGTCCGGGTCGGGCGATTCCAGGGGCAGGCGGCGCGTGCCGGCCAGCGGTTTTGACGCCCGGGAGCGGGGTTCCAGCACGCTGATGAAGGTCGATTTCAGGCCGGGCCGGCCGGTGCGGCTGACGATCAGCATTTCGGAGGTGGTCTCGACGCGCCCCTGGTAGCGGAGCCGGAAGGGAACCCGGGCCAGCATGACCTCGGCGCCGCGCCCGTTCAGATGATGCACCCGCAGGGAGAGGTCGGGCCGCCCCTTGTGCGGCCAGTCGACGGTGAAGCCTTCCCGGCCCTTCCCGATCCGGGGCCGGTGGATGAGCTGGTAGGGGCCGGCCACGTTGGGAAAATCATCCTCCAGGTCCTGATAGCCGCGGTAGCGCTTCCGGAGGTCGGCCAGGCTGCCGGGGTAATCCTTGAGCGGCAGCGAGCAGCGGCTTTCGGCGGCGTAGGAGAGCAGCGTGTAGTCGTGGCGCGTGCCGCCCCTGACCCGGAAGATGTCCACCAGGTAATGGTCGCCGACCAGCACCAGCGCCCGGCGGTACCGGTCGCACTGGGGGTAGGCCTCCGGCACCGAGGCGTCGAGGAACTGGACCGGCCCGGCGCCGAGATAATGGTGCAGCACCCCCTTGCGGTGGTGGATTGAGTTCTCCCGGTCGACGGTCACCGTGTTGTGGGCGGCGGTCCGGTCGGTGACCAGGCTGCGCAACGGGTGGCCCAGGTGGTAGCCGAGGTCGAAGAGCAGCAGGTGCTTCTCGGCCGAAAGGATCAGATTGAGCGGGTCGTGGTGGCTGTGATAGTCGCTCATCGGGTGCCAGTCGCAGTGCAGGTTCAGCCGGTTCTCCGGCCCGCGCAGGGTGGCCTGCCCGGCGGCCGGCATCAGGGTCGAGCCGGCCGGCGGCCAGGGGTCGGCCGGTCCCGGCGCCGGCTGGCCCTCGAACCTTTTCACGCCGGCCGCCGCCCGGGCGATCCGCTCGGAACCGAGCAGTTTCGCCCAGAGCTCCAGGTGCTGGCTGGAGACGGCGCCGGCCCGGGCGTCGTTGACCGGCAGGCAGTCGCCGCTGTTCATGGAAAGGCGCGGCTGGG
>JAKJFK010000233.1 GCA_022704925.1 candidate division TA06 bacterium
TGAGCCGGCTGGCCCGGGAACTGGACCCGACCCGGCCGGTCATCGACGACTCCGGCGGCGTCCAGTTCGGCCAGCCCTACCTCTACCTGCCCGGCCGGGACCGCCCGGTTCCGGTCAACGACACCCACCCCTACCATGCGATCCCGGTCAGCGACGACTCCTGGAAATACTTCACCACCGTCGGAAAACCGGGCAAGACCTTTGTGGTCAACAAACGCTGGAACTTCTCGCTGACCGGGGCCCGGAACCGGCTGACTTTCGTCTCGGAGCTGGGGTACGGCGACTACGGATTCCTGCCGGAGGTCCTGGAAGGGTACCGCCGCCGGCGCGCCTGGAAGGGGTTGAACGATTACCGGATCTTCGCCGGCATCTGGGAGAACCTGGCGGGGGAATACCGCCGGCTTGGCCTGGAGGAGTCCTTCGGTCCGATCAGCCGCTTTCTCTCCGCCACCCACGCCGTCCACGCCGAGGGAAACAGCCGGATGATCGAGGGAATCTTGATAAACCCCTGGACGGCCGGGTACACGCTGACCTTCTTCGAGGAGGCCTCCTGGGAGTGCACCGGCGGACTGGTCACCCTCTGGAACCAGCCCAAGGATCTTATGTTCGCGGCCGGGAAGCGGTTGAACGCCGACCGGGTGCTGGTCCTGGAGTGGGGACCGCGCAACTTCTACGCCGGCCGGGAGTGCGAGGTGACCGCCTGGCTGGTTGACCAGACCCGGACGCCCCACGTCGGACGGGTCCGGCTCAGCCTGACCGCCGGCGGCAAATCGGCCGCCGGGGAACTGGCCTACCGCTCGCGCGGCCGCCGGATCGAAAGGATCGGCGCCTGGCAATTCCGCGCCCCGGAAACGGCCGGCTTCGGCACCCTGCTCGGCCGCCTGGAGACCGAAGGCTTCCGCTGGATCCCGGCCGAATACTCGGTCTTCGTCGGACCGGCCGGCCAGCTGGCCGGCTTAAGAGCCCGGACCGCGCGGCTGCCGGAAGAACTGCGCGGCCGCCTGGCCGGAAGCGGGCTGGCGGAGGGGGCGGGTCCGATCCTGCTGGACGGGGCGAACGCGGCTCCGAAAGATGTCCAGGAAATCCTGGCGGAGGTGGAGAACGGGGCGGCGGCGGTGATCTTCAACCCGGACCGGGTCGCGGAGAAACTGCCCTTTCCAGTCAACTACCAGCCGGCCCGCGGCTGGGCCTTTCCCTGCCTGCACTTCCTGGAGGCGCATCCGCTCTTCGCCGGCGGCCGGGGAACCGGGGCGGCCGGGGAACCCTTTACCGGGGTGGTCCCTTACCTGAGCGCCGACTCGGCCGGATTGCCGGCCGGGGTCCGGACCGCCGGCGGCTGCCTCCGTTACAGCATGCACGGCCGCATCAGCAGCGGCCGAGACATCCTGGAGCTGCGGCTGGGCAAGGGACGCCTGATTTTGAACTCCTACCGCCTGCCGGAGTCGATCGGCCGGGACCCGCTGGCCGAAAAACTGCTGGCCAACCTGCTCAACTACGCCGGCGCGGCTAAAGGCCGGTAACCGGCAGCACCTGCCCGGTCCGGATCGACTCTCCCGCCAGGAAGCTGATCCGGGCCGCCCGCAGGGCCTGCTCCAGTCCGTTGGGCTGGGGACCGCCTTCCAGGAGGGCGGCCGCGAAGAGCGCCACTTCGCGGCGGTGCCCCTTGTCGACCGCGTCCAGCTGGATCCGGCCGTCCCCGTTCTCCAGGAACCCGTAGTAGCCCAGTTCCCGGAAATCGTTGATGTGGATCGCCCGGCCGGCGCAGTAGATCTCGGTGGCCTCCTTGGGAAAACGGCCGCAGCCGGCGCTGGCGACAATGGTGGTCCCGACCGAACCGTCGGCAAAGCCGATGGTAACGATGGCGCTGTCCGGCGTGGCCACCAGTTTCGGGTCCAGGAAGGTGCCGCCGCAGGCGTAGACGGTCACCGGCGGCGCCGGGACCAGCTCGCAGAGCAGGTCAAAGATGTGGCAGCCCTCGCCCACCAGGCGGCCGCCGCCGGCGACCGGGTCGTGGATCCAGTGGCGCTCCGGGAAGGGCGCCTGGATTCGATGGTAGATAAGGCGCCGGGCCGCCTGATCAGCCAGCAGTTCCCGGGCCTTGACCACCAAGGGCGCCAGGCCGCGGTTGTAGCCGATGCTGTACCTGACGCCGGAACGGCGCACCTCGTCGGCCAGCTGAAGACACTCCTCCCAGTTGACGCCCATCGGTTTTTCGCAGAGGATGTGCTTGCCGGCCCGGGCGGCCCGGATGCTCAGGGGAACGTGGGAATCGTGGCGGGTGGCGATGAAGACCGCGTCCACCTCCGGATCGGCGAAGACCCGTTCCGGATCGTCGGTGGCGTAACGAAGCTTGAACTCCTCGGCGCACTTCCGGGCCGCTTCCAGATTGATGTCGGCCGCGGCCACCGTCTCGTAGGCGGCCAGGGACTTCAAAATCGGCAGGTAAAGGTTCCGGC
>JAKJFK010000234.1 GCA_022704925.1 candidate division TA06 bacterium
CTCCACTCCGAACGGCTCCAGCGTTTCCAATTCCCGCATGAATTCGGGTGTCAGGTCTTCCAGTTCGGCCGTCAGCTCGATCTTTACCCGCGATTGGACGGTGGTGCGCAGAAGCGGAGCGGAGTTCCGGTTCAGCCGTTCCGTGAAATCGGCCAGTTTTTCCGTTTCCAGCGTCAGTCCGACCGCCTTCTGATGGCCGCCGTATCGTTTCAACAGGTCCTGGCAGGATTGAATGGCTTCGAAAAGGTTGAAGCCGGAGACCGACCGGCCGCTGCCCTTGGCCTGGCCGGACGAGACGGAGAGGACGATGGCCGGCTTGCCGTAACGTTCGGCCAGTTTGCCGGCCACGATGCCGACCACGCCCAGGTGCCAGTCGCAGCCAGCCAGGACCAGGACCGGCTGGCGGTTCAGCCCGGCGTCCTCGATGGCCCGGGTTGCCTCGTTGAAGATCCGGCGTTCCAGCTGCTGCCGTTTCCGGTTGTTATCATTCAGGGCCGCGGCGATCAGGCGGCATTCCTCGGGATCGCTGGTGGTAAACAATTTCAGGGCCAGGTCGGCGCTGTCCAGCCGGCCGGCCGCGTTCAGCCGGGGTCCGATGATATAGCCGACCGACTGGGCGCCGATCGTTTCCGGCCGGATTCCGGCGCCGGCGCAGAGCTGGCTGAAGGCGGGCCGCCGGCCGCCACGCAACTGGCGCAGTCCGAACCAGGTCAGGATGCGGCTTTCGCCCTGAAGCGGGGAGAGGTCGGCGATGCTGCCGGCCGCCACCAGGTCCAGGTACTCCTCGGCCAGGGCCTCGGTCTGGCCGGCCGGGTCGGCCGGGTCCAGCGCCATGGCCAAGGCCCGGGCCAGCTCGAAGGCCACGCCGACCCCGGAGAGGCCCCGGAATTCATCCTGGCCGCCCAGCTGCGGGTTGACGACCGGGATTTCCGCCGGCACCTCTTCGCCCGGCAGGTGGTGGTCGGTGACGATGATGTCCAGCCCGAGTCCGACGGCCTTCCGGACCGTCTCGGCCGCACTGCTGCCGCAGTCGACCGTTACCACCAGCGTTACTCCGCGTTTCCGGGCCGCCCGCAGCGGAGCGAAGTGCAACCCGTAACCTTCTTCCACCCGGTGGGGCAGGTAGGTCTCCACCTCCAGGCCGGTTCCGCGCAGGAAGAGGGAGAGCAGGGCGGTGGCGGTGACTCCGTCGGCGTCGTAATCACCGTAAACCAGGATCTTTTCGCGGTTGCGGACGGCCGTTTTCAGCCGTTCGACGGCCGCCTCCATCCCGGGCAATTCCATCGGGTTGGCCAGCGACCGGAGTTCCGGCCAGAGGAAGGCGCGGCCCTTTCGGGAATCGGTGATGCCGCGGTTGATCAGGCAGGAGGCCAGGAAAGGGGAGATGTTTAACTCTTCGGCCAGCTTGGCCTTCAGGTTCTCATCCTGGAAGACGAATTCCCAGATTTTATTGTCCATCAATCAACTTCTGGATTTGCTCCGAGGTGATTTCCGCAGGTCCGACTTCTTCGAAACGGGCCGGACCGATGACCAGGGCCGGTATGCGTCCGACATTGTTGAAGGCCATTTCGGCCATGCCTTCCACCGTGGAGGTGTCGTAATAATCGTACTTGATGTCCAGGTGGTTGAGCTTGCGTTTCCAGCCTTCGCAGAGCGAACAGTCCTTTTTTCCGAAAAGCAGAACGGCGTGTTTCATCATTTTCCCTTTTTCGGCCGGGTTGGGGGTGTTTCCGCCTGGACCACCTCCACCCCGGCTTCTTCCAGCATCCGGCGGGCAAATTCGTCCGGATAGTCGCCGGCGATGACGATTCTTTTGACGTGGCAGTTGATAAGCATCTTGGCGCAGGTGACGCACGGCTGGCAGGTGACGTAGGCGGTGGCGCCGACTACCGGTATCCCGTGCAGGGCGGCCTGAATGATGGCATTCTGTTCCGCGTGCAGTCCCCGGCAGAGCTCCTGCCGTTCACCGGAGGGGATCCCGAGTTTTTCACGCAGGCAGCCGATGGCAAGGCAGTGGGCCAGGCCCGAAGGCGCGCCGTTATAGCCGGTGGCCAGCAGGCGCTTGTCGCGCACCAGCACGGCACCGACGTCCCGGCGGAGGCAGGTGGAGCGGGTGGCCACCAGCCGGGCGATTTCCATGAAATACTGGTCCCAACCGGGACGCACTTTGCCCATCATTTTATCTTAACCCAACCGGGCCGGAACGGTCAACCGGGCGGCCGCGGCGGCGGCCCGGCCTCCGGAAGGACGGTCTTGATTCCGGCCTCACGAACCGGGGCGGAAGCGGAACCGGGGCGGCCGGGCCCCTTTTGCGCCACGGCTGGAAAAAGGTTATAATTGTAAAAATGCGCTGGATCCCAGGCCTTGGCGAAGCACCTGTTTTTTTGGACCGCCTCTTCAAACGGCGGG
>JAKJFK010000037.1 GCA_022704925.1 candidate division TA06 bacterium
GAGACCGCCTATAACCCGACCGGCCTGGCCCGGACCTCGGTCCAGGTCGATACCGGCTGGCAGCCGTTTGAAATGGAGATCAAGAATCTCCAGGATCCGCGCGGCTGCATCCTTTACCTGGCGGCCAGCGCCGCCGGACCGGCCCGGCTCTGGCTGGATGCGCTGACGCTGACCGACACCCGGACCGAGGCCTTCCGGCCGGCGGCGCCGGTCGAGGCCGGCGTCCACTGGAGCGCGCCGGGCCGGGTCTTCTACCTGGAGGAGCCGGTCAATTTCACGCTGCTGGCCCGCAACTACGCCGCCGGTCCGGCCGCCGTCAACCTGCGCTACCGGGTGATCGACTACTTCGACCGGCTGGTGCTGGAGGAGCGGACCGGGAACTGGCCGGTGGCCGCCGGCCGGACCGGGGAGCGGCCGGTTGATCTCAACCGGGGCCGGACCGGGGCCTTCCGGCTGCTGGTGGACGGCGAGGCGGCCACGCCGGCCGGCCGGGTGCCGATCCCGCTGCAGGAGTATACCTTCTCGGTGCTGCGTCGGCCGCCGGAGCGGATGGCCGGCACCTTCGGCGCCTACATCACCGTCGCCCCGGAACCGATCGAGATCGCCGGCCGGGCCGGCATCCGGCGCACGGTCACCCTCAGCTCCTCGAACGAATTGCTCCAGACCTGGAGCGCGATCGAGCCGGAGCCGGGGAAGTTCGTCTGGGCCGACGCGCGGGTGAAGCACGCCCTGGCCAACGGGGTTATCATCACCGCCAACATCGACATCGGCCACAACGCGGCGGGCATACCGAAGTGGGCGCGCGACCCGGTTGACCCGGCCGACGTCATCTCCTGCACCGGGAACCGGATGCCGAAGGATAAGCCGTTCACCTTCTCGAAGCAGGCCTGGGAGCGCTTCATCGAGGCGGTGGTCGGCCACTACCGGGATACCATTCAGGAGTGGCTGATCGTGGACGAGCCCTACCATTACCAGAAGCCGGAGGAGTACGCGGTGCTCATGAAGACCGCCTACCAGGCGGCCAAGCGGGCCAACCCGAAGTGCCGGGTGATCGCCCACGGCGGCTACTATGCCCACTGGCTGCCCTCGGTCGAGAAGGTCGGCGCGGTCGGCTACTTCGACGGCATCCACGACTACGCCCGCAACCCGGAGCAGGGACAGCGGCTGCGCGAGTTCGCCCAAAAGCACGGCAAGTTCGTGCGCAACGTGGAGTACCTCTGGCAGGTGAGCCTGTACCAGACGATCGAGACCCCGAAACTGAACATGATCCGCAGCGTGCCCTGGTACCCGGAGGTGGTCGACCAGGTGACCGAGGCGGTCAAGTCCATGGCCTGGGCCGGCGGCGAGGGCTTCTCACTTTACGACGGACGCTTTCCGGGCGGCGACTTCACCCAGCTGGACGCCTACAAGTGCCTCTTTGAATACGACGGTTCACTGAAGCCATCCGGGGTGGTGCTGGCGGTGATGGCTAACCTGCTGGACGGGTTCCGGGGCATGGGTCAGCCGGTCATCAACCCAGTCCTGGATACCTTCGAACTGGAGGGACCGGCCCGTTTCGCCTTCGCGGTTTGTGGAGCCGACCGCCGGGTACTGGAAGGCTTCGTGCGCCTGCCGGAGGGGGTCCGGGCCTACGATTTCATGGGCAACCAGCTGGACCCGGCCGCCCCGCTGCTCTTTCCCAACTACGGCCTGCTTTACCTGGTCGGCCCCCGGGAGCGCCTGGAAGCGACCCGCGCCGCCCTGGCGGCCGCCGTCCTGCAGCCGCCGGTGGATTTGAAGATGGAGCAGCTCCTGGATGAGAAGAGCGGCCAGTACCGGGTACGGGTCACGGTGACCAACCGGCGGCCGGACCGGCCGCTGACGGGGAAGATTCTCTTCGATGCGCCCCAGTTGCGCGACTTCTGGTCCAAGGTTCAGCCGGTTGCCCTGGGGCCGGGCGAGAGCCGGAATATCTATTTTGGCCTGAACTATTACCGGGGTGACCGCTTCGATCCCCCCGAGACCCGCCTCAACCTTTACTTCGATGGCGTGCGGGCCGACCAGGCGCTTTCCGGCTTCACCGAGACCCATTCGCTGCGCCTCCGGAAGGCCGACGCGCTCCTGAAAGAGAAGCAATTCGCCGAGGCCGAAGCGATCTACCGGGAGTTGCTGCCGGTGATGTCGGCCGGCCAGGTTTCGGAGACCGGCCTCAAGATCGCCCAGGCCCTGCAGGGGCAGGAGAAGGGCGAGGCGGCGCTGACCGAGTTTCAGAAGGTGGCCGAGGGGGCCGGCGGCCGCCCCCAGGACCGGGCCGCCGCCTGGCTGGCCCTGGCCGAAAATCACGAGGGGCGCCAGGAGATTGACGCGGCCGCGGCCGCCTACCGGAAGGCGGGCGAACTGGAGGGCGGGCCGGCCGGAACGGCCGCCACCGCCTGGTACCAGATGGCCCGGATGCTGCGCGCCCGCAACCAGGCCTCCAGCCGGGATGCCGAAACGGCCCTGGAGGCCTACCGGAAGTCGGCGGCCATCCCGGAGGCCTGGGCAAACATCGGCGGCTGCGCCCAACTCTACCTGGCCCACTTCCTGCGCGACCTGAAGCGTTACCCGGAGGCGCGGGTTGAGTACCGGAAACTGCTGGATAAGCCGGGCGCGCTGGCCATGTATGTCAAGCAGGCCCGGGAGGCCCTGGAGGCGCTGGAGAAGTCGCTGGCCGCGCCGGCGGCTCGGTGAGGAAAGGGTTTCTCTTTAAGGAAGGGTTTGCTTAAAAAAATACGGGGGCGGGCCGTTTTCAGACGGCCCGCCCCATCTTTTTTTAGGTTATTTGAATTCCCCGATCAGGCGCGCGATGTGTTTCATGATCAGGTCGGGGTCTTCATTCTCGAAGCCGTAGTGGTGGAAGATGACCGCGTCGGGCCGGGTCTGCAGGACCTTCCGGGCGTTCCGGTAGTAATTCTCCTCCTCGCCGGCCGGCACGTCGAAGTTCTCGGGCAGTACCAGTTTCTTCTTTCCGAAACGTTCGGCCACCGGATAGATGACCTCGATTGATTCCAGCAGCGGTTTCTTCCCTATGTCGGCGCCGTTTTCCTTGACCTGGCGGCAGGTCGGCCCGTCGACGCCCAGGTAATCCAGGTCCGCTTCCCGGGCGGTCGCCTCGTAGAACGACGGTTCCTGCCAGGGCATGTGGAAGAGGTAGGTGGCTCCGCCCGGGACGGTCCGTTTGAAGAGAGTGCAAACCTCGCCCAGAAACTTGGCCAGGGTCGGAATGTGGATTTCGGCCGGATCGCCCAATTTCCGGCAGTGCGGGCAGTAACAGGGCCAGTTGGAATCCTTCGGTTCGTCCATGATCAGTCCGTCGGGCCGGAACTTGGCGAAGGCGCGCTCGGCCACCTCGAAGAAGTACTCCCGGAAGCCGGGGTTGTTGACGCAGCAGACCAGGGCGCCGGGCGGGTTGCCCTCCGGGTCCCGCTTCCACCAGTCCCGGTGCTGGAAGGTGCGGCGGGAGGAAGTGTTGACGGCGGCGGCCGCGAAGAGGCCGCCCCAACGGCCAAAGGTGAAATAGGGGCGCAGGCCGGTCTCCCGCATCAGCTCGATATGCTTGAGAATGGATCGCGGCACGGCACCGACGTCTTCGATGGTCGCGGCGAAGCCGACCGCGTCTCCGCCCAGGTCCTTGATCTCGCGGTAATCGTCGCGGATGGCGTCCGGCTTTAAAACATAAAAGGCGTGGTTGTAACGATAGAAGATGAACTCCATATTTTCGGCCCCCGCGTGGTTTGGGTTGATCGCCGGATTGCCGGTTATTGGAAGTCCCGCTCGGGATCGATGACCAGGAAGGCCATCTGATAGGCCTGGCCGCCCTTGGTGAAGGAGCGCTTGATCACCGGATCGCCGGCCGCGTTGTAGAGGGCGGCCACCGCGTAAATTTTTCCATCCGGACCGGCCGAGAGCGCGTGGATCTCGGCGGCCCGCCGGCCTTCGGCGTAAATGGTGCCGTGGTCGGTGAAGGTCCCTTTGTCCAGGTCGTAGGAGACCAGGTTGGTAAAGCGTCCCTCGCCCCAGGCCGTGTAGTATATTCTGCGGCCGGAACGGCAGAAGCCGAGGGCGGCCGGCCGGGGATAATTCTTCCGGAGTCCAAAGTCGCCGAGAGCTTCGAAGCGGCCGCTTTCGGGATGGAAGCGGCAGAGGAGTTCGGTCCCGTGGACCAGCAGGTAGAAGCACTTTTCGGCCGCCGCCCAGAAGCCGGAGCGGATCACGAAAGAACGGCCGTTCTTATCGTCCGGCTTGAAGGCGGGCGCGTAGGGGGCCTCCGGCAGCCGGAGGTCCAGCTCCTCGATCCGTCCGGACGCCGGGTCGAAACGCCAGAGCCGGCCGCCGCTCCGGGCGCTGTAAACCACGCCCCGGCCGTCCACCAGCAGCATCCGGCTGACCGGTCCCGGCGGTTCGGCGATGCCCAGGTCCCGGGTCCGGCCGCTCTTCAGGTCCAGGCCGACCAGGTGGTTCGGTCCCTGGCCGTGATCACCCGGCCAGGAGAGAGCGTAGAAGACCTCCCGGCCCGGGTCGAGGGCGGCGGTCTCAAGTCCCTCGCCCGGCCGCGGAATCCCGAAATCGGTGAAACGGCCGCTCTTCAGGTCGTAGGAGATGATGTGGCCGCCCGGGTAATCGGCTTCACCCGCGGCGGTGTAGTCGGCATGCAGGGTGGTGAAGTAAAGGCGTCCCTTGTGTTCGGAGATCTGGCTGTGGATCTTACCCTGGGCGGTGCGCCCCGAATTCGTTTCGCCGCAGACCTCGCCCAGGTCGGCCAGGTGGGTCACCTTCTTCAGCTTCGGATCGAAGACGAAGAACTGGGTGTGGTGTCCCTTTTCGTGGCTGGCCACCGCGAAGTAGGTGCGGCCGTCGCTGGCGGTGATGATGCCGTGCCACTGGCCGTCCAGGTACGGGTATTCGGCTGAGAAGGAGTGGAACCAGCCGGCGTTGACCCGGCCGGGCTGGCGGGCCGCGGCGGCCGGACCGGCCGGCAAAACGGCCAGGTCGGGACCGGCCGGCAAATCGGCCAGGTCTATCTTGAGAAGCCGCAACTGGTAGGGAACCCGGGCCGGACCGTCGGCTCCGGCCACGGGCAGGGTGGTGAAGGGCACGCTCCGGTCGCCGGTCTTCGCCTCAACCGCGCCCAGCAGGTAGAGCGTCCGGCCGTCCGGGCTGACCGCGGCGCTCTGGGAGCCGAAGAGGCGCCGGCCGTCTTCGCAGAGAATCGGGCCGAGGTCCTGCGGCTGGCCGTCGCCGGGCCGCCGGACCACCAGGTGGGCCGGCCCGTTCAGGGGCTGGGAGTTGAAGTAGTCGAAGAGGCCGCGGGCCGGGACATAGTAAAGGGTGGCGTCGGGGGCCTGGGCCAGGGCGAGGGTGGCGTAGGTGAGCTTCTCCCGGCCGATCTCCTCCCGGCTGCAGACCTGGCCGAGGTCCTTGACCTGGCCGCTGGCCGGGTGGAAGGAGAATAGTTTCGAGGTTCCGCCGTGCACCCCGTAGAAGAGTCCGGCCGTCCGGTCCCAGACCACGGTCCGCCAGATCCGGCGCCCGACGGTGTTTCCGGCCCATTCCGGGGCTTCCAGGTCGAGGGAGGGAACCCGGGTCGGCAGGACCTGGAGCCGCCGGGCGCGGCGGTCGTACCTGACGATCAGGTCCGGTTCCCGGGAAAAGTAGGCGTTGCCGTCCGAGTCGCAGCCGAGGCTCCGGCAAACGGTCTTGCCGTCGGTCGCCGGGCCGAGGTTGCTGACCCGGCCCCGGCGCAGGTCGCAGACCAGAAAGAGTCCGGAAGGATAGGTAAGGCCGTACATGAGCTCCTGCTCCGGGGCCAGCTCGGCGCTGATGATGCCCTCGCCGGCGGGCGCCCGGCCCAGGACCCGGCACCGGCCGGTCTTCGGATCGTAGGAAAGGAAGGCGCCGCCCGGGTAATCGATCTTCGCCTTCAGGTCGTTGAGCGGGTAGCTGAAGTGGGTGGCGAAGTAGAAGCGGCCATCCCGCCCCTCCCGGATCCGGGTGTGGAGTTTCCCCTGGGGAAGGCGGCCCCGCCCCTTCTCGCCGGTGGCCCGGCCCAGGTCGGCCGCCAGCCGGGTTCGGCCGCCGGTCGGGTCGTATTCCAGGAGTACCGCGTCGTCCCGGCCGTTATGGGTGCAGAGGCCGAGATAGACCCGGCCGTTGGCGGCGGCCAGCAGCCCGTGATAGGCGCCGTCCATCTCCTCGTAGCCCGGGAAGGCGACGGACTCGGCCCTGACCTGGGCCCCGAGCCGGTCCGGCCGCAGCAGGAGGCCGCCCAGCAGCAAGACGGTAAGCAGCAGGAAAGATATTCTTTGGCGCCGATTCATTTTTTGCCTCCCGTGTGATTTTCATTGAGCCGCCCGGCGGGCGGTTTTTCGTGCTTTTTTTCAGCGGCGCAGCAGCCAGAAGACGAAGCCAATGTTCAGAATCGCCACCAGCAGGCCGGCCAGGAAGCCCAGGACCGAGGTCCGGGAGGGGACCAGGATTTCCAGTTCGGTGCCGGGGAAGAGGCGGCGGCGCTTGACCGGCACCGTTCCGGCCGGCAGGGTGCAGGGTTTCTCCGTCTGTTCGCCCGGCTGGACCGGGGTGGCGACCAGGGCGTAGAAATTGTCGAGGCGCTCCTTTGGGATGTTGCGGGTGAAGAGGCTGACCAGGAGGCCGGCCAGCACGCCGCCGGCCAGCGAAAAGACCATCTGCCAGGGCAGGTAGATCTCGGGCCGGCCGCCCTTGAGGATCACCAGTTTCAGCCCCTCCAGGCCGGAGAGGCCGGCCAGAAAGGCGACGAACCAGGCCCGGGTGGTCAGCCACCAGACGGCGAAGCCGGCCAGGGTCGAGGCCCAGGCGCCGGCCGGGGTCATGCCGCGCCAGAAGAGGCCCAGCCAGAAGGCGATGCCCATCATGGGCGGGATCATCCAGAAGATTTCCAGTCCCTTGAGGACGCCTGGAAAGAGGTAGGCGAAGATGAGGCCGCCGACCACGACCAGGAGGGTCGCCCAGCGTCCGATCGCCAGGTAGTGTTTCTGATCGCGGTTCGGCCGCAGCGGCCGGTAAATGTTCTCGGTGAAGAGGGCGGCCGAGGCGATCATGAAGGAGTCGCAGGAGCTCATTACCGAGGCCAGCAGGGCGGCCAGAAAGAGGCCGAGCATGCCGTGGGAGACGCGGGGCAGGAACTCCCGGGCCACCGCGCCGAAGACCTGTTCCGGGTCCATCGCCTGGCCGGCGAAGTAGGCGACCGCCGCCAGGCCGGTCAGGGTCCAGCCGACCGTGCAGATGCGCTTGATGAAGCTGCCGAACATGAAGCCGACCCGGCCGTCCATCTCGGTGCGGCCGGCGGCGCAGTTGCCCATCGTGTGCGGCTGGGCCACGATGCCGACCAGTCCGTTGAGGCTGATGATGATGATGTAGAAGAGGCCGATTTCGGCCGGCGCCACCAGGGAGAACATGGCCGGATCGGTGATCGAGGCTTTCAGACCGGCTATCCCGCCGGTCGCGTGCAGGACCAGGGGCATCAGCATGAAGGAGAAGACGATGGTCAGGATCCCCTGGAAGAAGTCGGTGATGATGGCGGCGGCCAGCCCGCCGGCCATGCCGTAGATGACGACGATGACCGTCATCGCCCAGATTGCCCAGTCGGCCGAGAGGAGGTTGCCGGTGCAGGCGACGATGACCTTGCCCGAGCCCTTGAGCATTACGCCCATGGCCACCATCAGCTGGAGGATGCCCACCACGGAGAAGAGCATGGCCACGCTGCGGTTGAAGCGGTACTCAAAGACGTCGGCGGTGGTGACGGCCCGGAAGCGGCGCATCACCGGGGCGATGAGCCAGTAGAAGGGGGAGACGAAGAGCCAGAGCCACTGGTACCAGATGCCGGAGACCCCGTTGGTGAAGGTCTTGGCCGCCACGTTCACCGCCTGGTCGGAATGGGTGCCGGTGCCGAAGGTGTGCATGAGCATCATCGCCTTGCCGAAGCGGCGCGGCATGAAGAAATCGGCAATCCCGGAGAGGCCCCGGCCGGCCATGACGCCGAAGTAGGTGGTGGCGGCCAGGTAGATGATCATGACCAGCCAGTCGGCCTGAGAAAGTCCCAGCATGTTCCCTCGCTCGGGTTAGCGTGAAAGGTACGGCCTGTTTACCAGATGCTGATGGCCCGGACGCCGCCCGGACCCTCCAGGCGCCAGGCGGTTCCGTCCGTCTCCTGCAGTTCGGCCCGGAGGCCGAGGGCCTGCCCGGTCTTCAGCCCGAGCGTCTTCAGCGGCAGGGCCAGGTGGATGAAGAGATCCTCCGGCCGTTCGGAGCGGACGCCCTTGAGCGGCGGCGGAGCCTGGCCGGCGGCCAGGCCGGTCAACTCGGCGGAACCGTCCCCGGCCTGCAGGCGGAGCAACGGTTGAAGTGTTTCGCCCCAGGGCTGGCGGGCGAGGTCCGGGATGAACCGGACCTCCAGGCTGGCCCGGGGATCGGCCGAACTCTTCAGCAGGTGCAGGTCCAGGTAAAGGTTCTCACCGTCGCGGCTGACCGCCAGTTTCCGTCCCTCGCCCAGGGTCAGCATCGGGTAGCCGGCCCCGTGGATCGAGGGAAAGTTCTTGAAGCCGCCTTCGGCGACCCGGTTGGCCCGGTAGCCGGCCAGGTCGATCGGAAGGCGGGTCGAAAAGAGGCGGCTCACCAGTTCCAGGTTCATCGCGGCGCCGGGCGGCAGGGGTATTTCCGGGTGGCTCAGGCAGGGGAAGGCGATTCGGCCGGTTTCGCCCGGCTTCAGGGTGAGGTTGACCGGAAGATCGAAACGGCGGCGGTTGCCGGCGACCGCGAACCAGCTGGCGGTTCCCAGCTGGGGCAGGGCCGTCAGTTCCAGGGGCGTGGAGAGGTTGTTTTTGAGCCGGATCACGAAATCGGCGGCGCGGGAGCCGGGGGTCTCCTCCACGTAGGTGACGAAGTCCAGGGCCGGCTCCAGCCGCAGACCGGCCAGGCGCTCCGCCAGGTCCGGCCCGCCGGCCAGGTAGCGCGGGTTGCTGTCGAGGATGATCTCCCCGTTGGCGGAGAGCGGCTGGACCGCGCCGGTCGTGTCGCGCCGGGTGAGCCCGTCCGTTTTCGTCAGCCGGCCCTTCAGGATCCGGCCGTCGGTCCAGAGCGCCGCCAGCCGCCCTCCGTCCCTTTCGAACTGATAAACCTGAAGTCCTTGAAACGGGGTGGCCCCGGCCAGCGGCCGGCTGCCGGCCAGCAGGTTCCCGGCCGCCGCGTAGGCGATGCCGGCCGGCCGGAAGGCGCCGTCGAACTCAAAGAGGGAGGAGCGCGACCAGTAGGTACCCGGTTCCATGCCCATGATGCGGGCGTCGTAATGGAAGAACCTGGAGACATCCAGTTCGTGGAGCCTTTCCACGAAGAACTTGGCCAGGACGCCGGCGGTGGCGCCGGTCGGCTGCTCGGTGTAGAGGCTGTCCTTGCTGCCGCCGAAGGTGATGGCCCAGACTTCCTTGCCGGCGGCGCGGGCCGCCTCGATCTGGGGCTTGGTGTTCGCGGCCAGGTTGGCCCCGCCGGCCAGAATATCGTAAAAATCGTGCTTGCCGCCGGCGGCCGCCATGACCTGGCCGAAGAACTTGACCGAGTCCCCGTGCATGACCACCGAGGCGGCCGGGTCGATTTTTTGGACCGCCTGGCGGGCGGCGGCCACCATCTTCTGGTAATGATCGGCCGGCACCCGGCCGCCGGGTTCGTCCTCCACCATCCAGTAATGGACCCGGCCCCGGTAGTGTTCGACCATTCTGGCCACGAATTCCGTCCAGGCCGCTATGGAAGGATAAGTCTTGCCCGGCTCCAGGGCCCAGGCCGGGTAGCGGTTGCCGAGGCAGACCACCACCTCGACCCCGTTCTGGTTGGCCAGGTCGATGGCCCAGTCGTACCAGAGGTAACGGTCCCGCTCCGGGGCGGCCAGGGACATCCGGCCGATGCCGGCCATGGCGCTCAGGGTGTTCAGGTAGCGGAAGCCGAGCCGGTGGAAGATGGGCACCGATTCCGGCGAAAGGGTGGCGTAGAGCCCGGTCCGCAGGTCGGCCCGGGGCCGGTCGGGCGGCGGCTCGATCAGGGCGAAGGCCTTGCGGACGGCCGGCGCCGCGCCGGGGGCCAGCGAGCGGACCACGGCCAGGTAAGCGCCGGGCTGGCTGAGTTCGAGGCGTACCAGCTGGCCGCCCCGCCCCTTTTCGACGGCGATGTTCAGCCGCTTTTCCAGGACCGGCTGCAGGTTTAAGTCCAGGATCTTGAGCTCGATTTCGGCCGGAGTGCCGGCGGCCGCCACCTCGACCCCCACTGGCTCGCCGGTGTAGAAGACCGCGCCCGGCTTGCCGGTTATGACCAGACCGGCCTCCGATTCGTAGGCGCTCCGGTAGGCCGTCAATTCACCCCGTTCCAGCTGGATGGCGTCGGTCCAGATATCGGTCGGCGCGGCCGCCGGGTCGGGCTGCTTGTCGTTCCAGAGCACGCTCACCTGGATGGTTCCGGTAAAATCGGTCGGCAGTTCGAAGCTGGTCGAGGTCCGCTTCCATTCCGGCCCGGTCTCGAGCGGGGCGGTGAAGACCGCCGGCCGGCTCTCCAGGTCCCGGAGGGCGGTGGCGGTCAACTGGACCGCGGCCGGCTTGAGCGTCCTGAAGTAGCCGCTCAGGGTGAAGCGGCCGCCCCGGGTGACCGGCACCGGCCGGTTGACCAGGCGGACCGGTCCGATGTCGGGCAGGCGCAGGCAGAAGCGGCCGTGCGGGGCATCAACGGCGGCTTCCAGGTAATCGTCAATGATGAAGCCGCGGCTGGCATAGGCCTTGCCCCAGAGATCGTTGAGGCCGGCCTCGAAGCTGGAACCCGGCAGCAGGTTGCCGGCCGGCTCGCCGCCGGAGCCCGGAAGCGGACCCAGTGCCACCCCGCGCCGGAATTCGCCCTGGTCGCCCAGGTTGCTGGAAAGCCAGACCCAGTAGAGGCGAAGTTCGCGCTGGCCGATCTCCCGGGCGGTGATGGTCAGCAGATCGCCCGGCCGGGTGGTGGTGAGAACGGCCGTCATCGCCTCCCGGTTGAAGCGCGCGCCGTCCATCTTCAGGCGGGCGACGGCGCCGTTCAGGTCAACTTCAAACTGGTTGAGGCCGGTGTCCACGTTCCAGCTCTGGACCAGGACCCGGTAGGAGCCGGGCGGCAGCTCCCGGTCGAGTCGGGCCTGGATGGAGCTGCCGGTCTGGCGGGTGCCGGCGTAGGAGCGCCCGGAGCCGAGCAGGGCCCGGCCGAACCCGTCGAGCCGGTCGAAGTAGGCGGCGTCCCGGCCCCAGTGATACTCCTCGGCGGCC
>JAKJFK010000235.1 GCA_022704925.1 candidate division TA06 bacterium
GCCATCAAGCTGGAGGTGGTCACCGACAACAAGCTGCGGACCGCCGCCGAGATCCGTTCCATCTTCACCAAGCAGAACGGCAGCCTGGGTGAAGTCGGCTGCGTTTCCTGGCTCTTTTCGCGCAAGGGTCAGCTGACCGTGCCGCGGGCCGGCGTCGACGAGGACAAGCTGATTTCGCTGGCCCTGGACGCCGGCGCCGAGGACGTCGCCTCCGAGACCGACAACTACCTGGTCTATACCCGGGCCGAGGATATGGACAAGGTCCGCAAGGCGCTCGAGGATAACCAGATCAAGGTCGGCTCCGGAACCCTTTCGATGCTTCCCAAGTCGAGCGTCAAGGTGGAGGGCAAGGAGGCCGAGCAGCTCCTGAAGCTGCTGGACGCCCTCGAGGACCAGGAAGACGTCCAGTCGGTCTACGCCAACTTCGAGATTTCCGACGAGCTCCTGGAGAAGCTGGAAAGTCAATGATCATCGCGGGGTTTGACCCTGGCCTCAACCGCACCGGCTACGCGTTGGTGAAGGATACCACGCCCATGACGGTGCTGAATTTCGGGGTCATCGCCCCCGCCGCCAAGCAGCCCCTGCAGAAACGGCTCGACCGGATTTACCGGGAGGCCGGCCGGCTGCTGGATACCTACCGGCCGGAACTGGTGCTGGTGGAAGAGATTTATTTTTCGCGCAATCCCCAGGCCACCCTGAGCATCGGGGTGGTGCGGGGCGTGCTCTTCGCGGCCGCCCTCCAGCGCGACCTGACGCTGGCTTCGTTTTCGCCTTCGGAGATCAAGCTGGCCGTGACCGGCCGGGGCAACGCCACCAAGGAGCAGGTCACCTACCTGACCGCCCGTCTCCTGGCGCTGCCGGAGGAGCCGGCCGAAGACAGCGCCGATGCCCTGGCGCTCTGCGTCTGTTACCTGAACCGCCGCCGCCTGGAGCGTCTCGGCCTGCAGGGCGAGGCCGCCATCCGGCTGCGGTGACCGACCCGGAAAGCGAGGCGAATTTCATGTACGCCCACCTGCGCGGGAAGCTGACGGAGAAGAGCCCGACCCGGCTGGTTCTGGACATAGGCGGGGTTGGCTACGAGGTTAACATACCCCTCTCGACTTACGATCGCCTGCCGGAGACCGGCGAAGAGATTTTTCTTTACGTCCAGGCCGCCTATCGCGAGGATAGTGTAACCCTTTACGGTTTCGCCGGCCGCGAGGAGAAGACCCTTTTCAACCTCCTGCTGGGCGTTAGCGGGGTCGGGCCGAAGGTGGCGCTGGCCATCCTGTCCGGGACCACGGTGCCCGGCTTCTGCAACGCGATCATCGCCCAGGACGACAAGGTGCTGAGCGCCATCTCCGGGGTCGGCAAGAAGCTCAGCCAGCGCCTGATAACCGAGTTGAAGGACCGGGTCGCCTCCCTCGGCGACCTGGTCGCCGCCCGGCCCGGGTCGACCATCAACCCGGAGGCGGTCAATGCCCTGGTGGCGCTCGGCTACAGCCGGGTGCAGGCGGTCCGGGCCGTCCAGGCCGTCCAGGGCGAGGCGAAGACCGGGGACCTGGAGACCCTGATCAGGCGGGTTTTGAAGCGCATTTCCAGCGGTTGAAAACCACGGCCGCGGCGGCCGATAACGAGATCCAGGCAGAGGTGCCGATAAGATGGCCAAAGAACGGGAAGAACTGATCCGACCCGAGACGCTGCCCGACGACCTGCGCTACGACATCGCCCTCCGGCCGGAGCGCTTTGACGACTTCATCGGCCAGGAGAAGGTCAAGGAGAATCTCGGGGTCTTCATCACGGCCACCCTGAAACGCCGGGACCCGCTCGACCACACGCTCTTCTCCGGGCCGCCCGGCCTGGGCAAGACGACCCTGGCCCACATCATCTCCCAGGAACTGGGCGTCAAGATCAAGGCCACCACCGGCCCGGCCATCGAGCGGCCGGGCGACCTGGCCGGCCTGCTGACCAACCTGGGCCGGTCCGACGTGCTCTTTATCGATGAGATCCACCGGCTCAACCGGACCGTCGAGGAGTACCTCTACGGGGCCATGGAGGATTTCCACATCGACATCGTCACCGGCGACGGCCCCCGCGCCAACTCCATCCGCCTCCAGATCGAACCCTTTACCCTGATCGGCGCCACCACCCGCTCCGGCTTGCTCTCGGCGCCGCTGCGCAGCCGCTTCGGCATCACCCTCCGCCTCGACTACTACCAGGCCGCCGAACTGGCCCGGATCGTCCAGCGCTCGGCCCGGATCCTCCGGGTCGAAGTGTCCAACGAAGCCGCCGCCGAAATCGCCCGCCGCAGCCGCGGCACGCCGCGCATCGCCAACCGCCTCCTGCGCCGGGTGCGCGATTTCGCCCAGGTGGACGGGGCGCCCTCGATCCAGGCCGACCTGGCCATGCAGGCCCTGGAC
>JAKJFK010000038.1 GCA_022704925.1 candidate division TA06 bacterium
TATGCCCACATCCTGCTCGGAATGATCTTCGCCTCGGCTCACCCGGCCAGCCGGCCGACCAAGCAGACGCCCGAACTGGTGCTGCGCATCTTTGCCGAGGGAGTCAGAAACTGACCGACCGGCCCGCGCGCCGCTACTCGAACTTCTTCCCGGACTGAATCGCCTCGACGGCCTGGTTGAAAGCCCGGGCCAGTTCGTAAAAATAATCCTTCTTCCGAAAGACCAGCGGGTAATGGGGCAGTTTACCGACCGCCAGCTGATTCATCGCCGCTTCCAGCCGAAAGAGCGGACCGCAGATGCGGTGCATGATTCGCAGCTGGATAAGACCGGCCAGGAAGAGCAGCGCCACGCCGCCGATCAGGAACTCCAGTACCAGCAGCCGGAATATTTTACCCTGGAGATGCTCCAGGGCAACGGGATCGGGAATCGGTATCTGGAGCAGGAGATTCCAGATGGTGAGGTAGGTAACCATCCCGCCCAGCACCAGGGCGATGATGATCAGCCAGATAACCACCAGCGAGTAGCGGATCTGGACCCGCTTGTTGATGATGCGCCAGAAGGAACGCTTGAACTTCGGCCGGCCCGGTCGGTTCCCATTCATTTCTTCCATTCTCACCCCCTGCCGAAATCGCCATTGACGCGGAAAATCGCTATTTAAAACTCTCCGTCGCCTGGCCTTCGAGCCAGACCAGGTCTTCGTCGAAACCAATTCCGCCGGGCTGGCCGTCGGCCCCGCGGCTGCCAAGAATATAGGTGGTGCGGCGTGAGAAGGGGCTGTTTATCGAGATCAGAAAGTAATTCTCCTGGCGGACATTGCTGGGAATCCAGACATAAAGGGTGTTGACCTTGTCCAGGGCAACGGTCTTCTCCATGTGGTCAAGATTGGGGTTGAATTCGTTCGGATGAAAGATCTCAACTCCGTTGAGGATGATGCGGCCGGAGGCCACCTGGAAGTTGTGGATAATCATCCCCCCTGACCGGTGGGCGGCGTCCGGAAGGTGAAGGTTTCTTCATAAGGCTGGCCGCCCGGTTCCCGCCGGCACTGCTGGGGACCGAAGACCACGCCGTTGGTCACGCAGTAAAAGTAGGGGGTCTTCCAGGGGTCGATGGGAATAGTCTTAAGGTAGGGACCCTGCCAGCCGCGGCGCCCCGGGAAGGGAGAGTCGCGGTAGGTCAGCGACTCCAGCGTCTCGTTCACTGAGGGCGGGTAGTAACCGAGGTCGTTGCGGATGCCGTCCACCAGGGAGGCGTACTGCGAAATATAGGCCTTGGCCACGGCGATCTTCGTCTTCTGAGAGGCGGCGCGAATCAAGGAAAAACCTATGGCTGAAAGCAGGAATAGGACCAGCAGGCCAACCACCAGCTCGATGATGGTAAAGCTGCTCTCGCGCCGGGTCCTGGCATCCATCTCGTTACTCGAATTTCTTGCCGCACCGGATGGCCTCGACGGCCCGGTTAAAGGATTCGGCCAGGTTGTAAAAGAAGTCTTTCTCCCGGAAGACCAGCGGATGCTTGGGCAGTTTTCCCTCCGCCAGCTGGCCCATGAGCTGCTCCAGCCGGAAGAGCGGACCGCAGATGCGATGCAAGATGCGGAGTTCCAGGACGCCGGCCAGCACCACCAGCACCACGCCGCCGATCAGGAACTCCAGCGTGAGCAGGCGCAACACCTGCCTCTGGAGCTGCTCCAGAGCCGCCGGATCGTGAATCGGGATCTCCAGCAGGAGATTCCAAACGGTCAGGTAGGTAACCATCCCGCCCAGCATCAGGGCGATGATGATCAGCCAGATGACCACCAGCGAGTAACGAATCTGGACCGTCTTGTTGATGATGCGCCAGAAGGAACGCTTGAACTTCGGCCGGCTCTTAACCTCGTTCTTCTGATCCATTCCCCCTCCTCGATGAAACCCTTGAAATGCTTATCGGAAGCTGCCGGTCGCCTGGCCCGGAAGCCAGACCAGGTCGGCGGCGAAACCATCGCCGCCGGGCTGCTTGTCAGCCCCCCGGCTGCCCAGGATATAGCTTGCCTTGCGGGAAAGCGGGCTGGTAACCGATATCAGGAAGTAGTTTGAATGCTGGACGTTGCTGGGAATCCAGACCCGCAGCGAATTCCGGGCCAGGAGAGTGACGGCCGCCTCCAGATGGCTGACCTGGGGATTGAACTGGTTCGGATGGAAGATTTCCATCCCGTTAAGCCAGACCCGGGCCGAGGCCACCAGGAAATTCTCGATGATCAGGCCGGCGTTGCCGGTGGCGGTGGAATCAAAGACAAAGGTTTCGTCGTAAGGCCCCCCGCGCTGCTGGCGCCGGCACTCCTGGGGACCGAAAACCAGGCCGTTCTGGATAAGGTAGAAGTAATCGTTCCGCCAGGGGTCGCGCGGAAGCGTCTTGAAGTAGGGACCCTGCCAGCCGCGGAATTTGGGGGAGGGCGGCCCGGCTGAGGTCAGCGACTCCAGATTCCCGTTTTCGGAGGGCGGATAGAAGCCGCAATCATTACGGATGCCGTCGATGACCATCGCAAACTGAGCGATGTAGGTCTTGGCCACCGCAACCTTGGTCTTCTGAGAGGCACTTCTGATAAGAGAGAAGCCCAGGCCGGCCAGGAGGAAAAGGATAACCAGCCCCACCGCCAGTTCGATCAGAGTAAAACCGTTGTTTTTCCGTTTCAGGCCATTGGGCATATTGTTCAATTATACCAAGTCAGGGCTCCGACTGCAACAGTTCCTCGCCCACCTGGTGCACCGGCCCGGCCCCCAGCGTCAGCAATACATCCCCGGCCACCAGGTTTTCCCGGAGGTAATCGACCACCCGGGCGAAAGAATCGAAGAACCCGGCCTTCTTCCCGTTGGCCCGCAGGCGCTCAACCAGATCGGCGGCCGAAACACTGCGCCGGCTCTCCTCGCTGTCCCGGACGAAATAAATCTCGGGCACGATAACCTCGTCGGCCAGCCGAAAGGAACGGGCGAAGTCCTCGAGAAAGAAACGGGTCCGGCTGTACTGGTGGGGTTGGAAGACCACCAGCAGGCGGCCGGCCGGGTAAAATTGCCTTATGGCGGCCAGGGTGGCCACGATCTCGGTCGGATGGTGGCCGTAATCGTCCAGCACCACGGCCCCCCGGTAGATCCCCTTCTTTTCAAGGCGCCGGTTGACCCCCCGGAAGGCCGCGAGGCCGCGGATGATCATCTCCGGTTCCAGGCCCAGCAAGCGGCAGGTGGCGAAGGCGCCCAGGCTGTTGAGAATGTTATGGATGCCCGGCACCGCGATGGTCACCGTTCCCAGGCACTCCTCCCGGTAAAAGGCCCGGTAGGCCGACGAGTCCGGACGCAGTTCCATCGACTCGGCCCGGAAATCGGCGCCGCTGAAACCGTAGGTGTAGACGGGCCGGTCAAGGGAACTGACGACCTCCTGAACATTGGCGCTCTCCCGGCAGACGACCGCGAACCCGTCCGTCGGCAGCCGGGAGAGGAATTGCAGGAAGGCCTCCTCGATCTCCTCGATGTCCTTGTAGTAATCGAGGTGATCTTCCTCGATGTTGGTCACCAGGGCCACCCGGGGCCGGAGCGAAAGGAAGTTTCTTCGGAACTCGCAGGCCTCGGCCACCAGGTACCGGCCCTGGCCGGTCCCGGAGTTGCCGCCCAGCAGGGGTATTTCGCCGCCGATGACAAAACTCGGATCGAGACCGGCGGTCTTGAGGATCACGGCAACCATGGCGCTGGTGGAGGTCTTGCCGTGCGTGCCGGCCACGGCGATCCCGAAACGGCGCCGCATCAGAGAACCGAGCGCCTGGCTGTAGGTAATGATCGGAATGGAGAGGGCCTGGGCGGCGAGTATTTCGGGGTTGTCATGGGGAATCGCGGCCGAAATGATCACCACCTGGGCATCCTCCGGCAGGTTGTCGGCCCGGTGGCCGATCAGGATGCGGGCCCCGTCCCGGCGCATCTGTTCCAGCAGGAGATTGTCGCCCAGGTCGGAACCGGTCACCCGCTTGCCTTCGCCCAGGAGTATCCGGGCCACGCCGCTGGTGCCGATGCCGCCGATACCTATGAAGTGGACCCGTTCCAGCCTTTCGAGATCAACAAGTATTTCGCCCATTCCCGCTCCGTTTCCGACCCGGCTGCTTCCGGGTGAAGTCCCTGTTTCAAGATAAGGCGGCTATAAATTATATTATATCTTGCGGCTGGAGATATATTACAGGAGGGTGGCGCCGTCGGGCAAATCTTTCAGACGCCGTCCGGCAGCATGGCCGCTCCGAAAGCGACCACGAACTGGGGCGGATCCAGGACCTGGACCGGCCGGCCGGCCAGGCGTTCCAGGGCCAGCCGCAGGGCCGGACTGCGAGCGCCGCCGCCGCAGAAGAAAACCGGCTGCTCCTGGAACTGGCGCAGCATGGCGGCTACCCGGCTGGCGACGGCCTCAAAGAGGCCGGCGGCGATGTTCGTCTTCGACTCGCCGTGGGCGATCAGGGAGACCACCTCGCTCTCGGCGAAGACGCTGCAGGTGGCATTCAGCCGGCGGGGGGCTTCGGCCGACCGGGCCAGCTGGGAGAAGCCTTCCATGTCGGTCTCCAGCACCTGGGCCATCAACTCCAGGAAACGGCCGGTCCCGGCCGCGCACTTGTCATTCATGAGAAAATCGCTGACCGACCCTTCGCCGTTGATCTCAATCACCTTGGTATCCTGCCCGCCGATGTCCACCACCAGGCCCGGCCGCCGGCCGTTCATCCGGAAGGCGCCGGCGCCGGCCGCCGAGATCTCGGTAATCACCCGGTCGGCCAGGCCGCACTGGCGGCGGCCGTAGCCGGTGGAAACGATCTTTTCCAGGACGGCCCGTTCCAGCCGGGCCTGCTGAAGCGCGTCGGCCAGGGCGCGGGTGGCGGCCTTCTCGGTGTCGGTCCCGGTCCGGACCAGGGCGGCGCCGATGATGCGGCCGTCGTCAACCACCACGCACTTGGTGGCCACCGACCCGATATCCAGCCCCGCGATGGCCATGGTTTATCCCAGCATCTCCAGAAAGGCCTCGATCCGGGTCTTGAGCTGCCCGGTATCCTCACGGCCGAGGTCGGTCTTGATGGAAAGAAATGGGATCCGCTTCTCCTTGAGAACCTGTCGGATGGCGACCGTCTGCATGTCAAAGACCTGGCAGAGGCGCAGGTCGTGGTAAATGACGCCGTCCAGCCGGTACTCGGCCGTGGTGTCGACCAGCAGGTCCAGGAGCTTGTTCAAACCCATGAAGCAGGGGCAGAGACTGGCGGCCAGGTACTTCAAGGCCAGCGCCCGGATGATCCCGGTCTCGGTCTCCTCGTCAATCTCGACCGGATCGTAGAGGTGGCCGTACCCGGAGCAGAGGGAGTCGGCCACCGCTTCGCAATTGAATTCATAAAGGATGTCAAGCACCTTGTAGGCCGGAAAGATGATCGGGGACCCGGCCAGGAGGATGCGCCGGCCGTCAAACTTGAGACCTTCGGCCCGGCCGACCGCCTCGGCCAGAATCTCCCCGGCCAGGTCCAGCCAGGCCTCCGGTTCCAGCCGGAAGGAAAGGGAGACCAGGGTGAAGTAGTCGAAATGGTTGATGAGGCCGGGATGACCGGCCCGGAAGTGGTAAAGCCTTCGAAAAAGCTGGGTGCGGAGGTTGGCGCGCCGGCATTCGGCCGTCAGTTCGGAACGGCCGGCCCGGCTCCGGAAGCGCTCCTTCAGAAAATCGAAGAAGTCCTGGTACCGGCCGGTCCAGGCATCGGCGTTGCGCAGGTACTCGCTGGAACGGGGCAGGTCCAGCAGGTAGACCGGCCGAACCGGCGCCAGGAGTTCGGATAGTTTCGCCTTGCCGTCGCAGGCGGCCGGGATCACCAGCAGGTCGAGGTCCCGGTAGCGGCCGGCGGCGGCCGAACCGCAGATCGACTTGATCATCGGGCAGGCGTCGCCCGGCAGCACCTCCTCGCCGAGCCGTGCGCAGGCGTGATCTAGTTCGCAGAGCCGAACCGGCACCGCCCCACAGGCCCGGATCAACTCCTCCGGCACCAGGTTGCAGAAGTAGCCGACCCGCGGGCCGGCCGCAACCCCGGAAGCGGACATCAGGCTCTCGTACAACCGGCCGGCGCTGGCCAGGCGGCTGCGACGGCGGTAAACCTCGGTCTCGGCCCGGTAGTCCGGGCTGAGACCGGAAGGCGCCAGGCCCCGGTAAAAACCGTCCAGGATCGAGGCATACTCGGGCTTCAGTCCACCCTGGTCTTGATGCTTCTTCATGCTTTTTCCTCTAATAGCGCGACTCCAGCACCCGGCGGCCGAAGAAACGGCAGGAGAGGCAGCCGTCCTTGGGGCAGACCTCCAGGCAGCGCAGGCACATGATACAGCCGTTCTGGTTGTACTTCCGGTCGGTATCGGCCTCGTACATGGCGGTCAACCCCATCGGGCAGGCGTCGGCGCAGTAGCCGCACTTGTTGCACTTGACCGCCTTCTTGTGCAGTTCCAGGCCGGCCCCCCGGTTGAACCAGGAGTTGACCAGGCCGACCGGGCAGAGATGGCACCAGACCCGGCGCCCCCAGTAGAAAGCCGCCACGAAGAGGCCCAGAACCAGCCAGGCCAGCAGGGTAAAGGTGGCGCTGACCCCGTTGGTAAAATCCTTCCAGCCGGGCTTGATGAGGCCGAAGACCGGGCAGACCAGGCGGGCCGGGCAGATCTGGCAGTAAGGCAGGAACCAGTAGCACTGGAAACGGGAGTAGTTGGGCAGGCCGATGAAGGTCGAGATGCCCAGGGTGGCTCCCAGCAGGCCGTAGGAGGAGAAGACCAGCGCATTCCGGAAGCCGGCCGGGAAACGGCGGACCGGCACGTTCATCCGGCGCCGGAGCCAGCTCAGCAGATCGCCCAGGGAGCCGATCGGGCAGACCCAGCCGCACCAGAACCGACCCAGGAGAAAACAGAGCAGCACGAAGAGGGTCAGGTGCGGCAGCAGGTACTTGAGGTGGGTCTGCCAGGTGAAGTTCTCCGAGAAGAAGTGGACGATACAGGCCTTGAAGAGGCCTCCCTTCGGGTTGAAACGGCAGACCAGGGTGGGCGGATAATTCTCCAGCACCGGGGTGGCGCCGGAGGGCCAGAGGATGCTCCCGGGCGCGAACTGGGTGGTTGACATCGCGCCCTTGGGCGCCTTCAGGTCGGGGAAAAGACTTCCGCCGGTTCCGGGCGGTTCGCCCACGTTGGCCTCCTGGCCGGCCAGCCGCCCCTTGAAGAGGTATCCGCCGTAAACAAGCAGGATCAGGCAGGCCAGCTGGATAATCCGGCGACTCAGGGTAATCCGGCGTCGCGGTTTCACCGGGAGGTCCTCCGGGAGCGGATCACGGTCAGGAAGAGGAGCGCGGTCAACGGAACCAGGTGCCAGTAGTAGCGGATATCGGGACTGCGGTCGACCCGCACGTTGATCTGGCCCACCGGCATGTCCATGGTCTCGACGGTCCGGGCGGCGCCGCCCACCGAAAAAGCCGACACCGGCAGAACGGCGGTTTCGCCCAGGCGCTTCGCCCGCAGCGTATCGCCGCCGTAAACGAGATGGTAACGGTCGGGACGGCTGGAATTGGCCGCAAAGGTGATGTCGGCGCTCAGCAGGGAACCGTCGAACCAGGTCTCCCGGACCTTGACGTTGGTCGCCACCTCCAGCCCGGCGGCATTGACGACCTTCAGCTGGTTCTCATCGCCAACCGCCCCGGGCGGAAAGGCGACCAGGCCCGAGGCGTAAAAATCGCCCTTGAAGGAAGGGTAGGTGAAGGAGATCTCCAGCCTTTCGGCGGCCGACGCCCCGGCGGCCGACAGGCAGAGCAGGAAAAGGATCCCGGCGTTGATCAAGATTCGTTTCATGGGGCGGCTGGTTGGGCTCCGGGATCAGGGTGCCATGATGAACTGACCGTAACCCCGCTCGGAATTGAAGCCGGAGGCGTCGGCCGACCAGTAGCTCTCTTCCGAGACACCGGAAGCCTTGAATCGTTCCAGGCGCAGGAACCAGGGGCGGACCAGCTGGGGACCGGAAAGGTTCAGGTCGGAGAAGGGGATGGAGCATTCGACCAGCCAGCCGTCCTTCTGGCGGGAGACCGACTGCTTCAGCCCGGCCGGACTCCAGGCCGACTGCTTCCCGGAGGCCTCGATCCGGCTGGTCGTCTGGGAACCGGCCGCCGAGATGGTCACCCCGTAAACCGGGGCGCCGGCCGGACCGGCCAGCCAGATCCGGACCTGGTCCCGAAGGCCGATCTGCTCGGGCCGTTCGTCCCGGCAGAAAACGGCCAGGTAAAACCGGCTGGAGTCGTACCCCAGCAGGCCGTAGGTCTGGTTGACGGCGTTGCCGCCCGCCCGGGAGGAAAATTTCGAGGCGACCGCCGCCCCCTTCCAGGCCGGGTCGCCGGGCTGACCGTCCACCTGGGGCGGGGTGGACATCGCCCGGACCTGAAAGCGACTGGCCTTGGACTCCGCGGGGGCGGTCCGGCCGGGCTCGGTTCCGGCCGCCGGGCCGGCCGCTTCGCCGCCGGTGTTAAGGCTGAAGCGTTTGAACTCGCGGCCGCCGCCGACCAGGCGGAAATTAACCCCGTAATTCCCGCTGGCCACGCCGGGATGGGGCGACATGGTCACCTCGAAGAAGGCGCGCTGGTCCTTGGGTATGGACATCCGGGCCGGGGTAATCTGAAAGTCGAAGGCCGGGCTGTCGGCCTGAAGGCTGATCTCGGCGATGCCCCGGTCCATGTTGTTCTGGAGGAAAATCTTGAAGGTCAGCCGGTCTTTGACGACCAGATTGTAATTCTCGGGCTTGACGATCAGCTTGTCCTGCTGCCGGAAGACGTTGTCGCAAAGGTGGGCCTCCCCGTCAAAAGACCAGAGCAGCAGAAAAGCCAGTAAAGCAGCCCGACAAAATTGTTTCTTCAGCATAACCGGCTCCTAATGTCGGCTAAAAATTACTAATTAAAAAATAATGTTGATTAAGATTACCATAAAGTTTGTTTTTCGGACAAATGCCGTTGTTTAAAGATTATCCGGCGGCAAGCCGATGTCGGCCACCACCACCCGGCCCAGGTAGGCGGCGGCCGCCGGGTTGCGGAAACCCAGTTTCGGATGGCCGAAGGTCACGGTCACCGAGGCCCGGACCGCGCATCCCAACGGTTCGCCCCGGTCGGCGTCCAGGCCGCTGGGAAGGTCGGCGGCCGCCACCGGCACCCCGAGGGAGTTGATCCGTTCCACCAGGTCGGCGTAAAAACCTTCCAGGGGGCCGCGCAGCCCGATGCCGAAAATCGCGTCGATCACCGCCGCCGGCGGCTCGGGCGGCTCTAAAACCTCCAGGTCGGCGGTCTTTTCGAGGCGGCCGGCCGCCAGGCCGGTCTTCCTCAGCGCTTCGAAGTTGGCGGCCGTCTCGGCCGTGAATGGCCGGGGCGGACCAACCAGGAAAAGGCGGACCCGGCCGCCCCGCTCCGCCAGGAGGCGGCCGGCCGCCAGGCCATCACCGCCGTTGTTCCCGTAACCACAAATGACAAGGTAATTACCGACCCCGGCCAGCCGGAAGGCCTCCCCGGCCAGCGCCTGGCCGGCCCGTTCCATCAGGCGGAGCGCCGGGATGCCAAGCTCCTCGATGGCCCGGCGTTCCAGGGCCCGCATTTCGGCCGCGCTCAGGTACTTCACGAAGAACCTCCGGCTCGGCCGGCCGCCAGCCGGCTCAGCCACCGGAACAGCAGGACAATCAGAAGCAGCCAGATGATTACGATAACCACGGCCGCCCAACGCCCCGGCCGCCGTCCGGCTTCGAAATCCTCCCGCACCCGGGCCCGGCATTCGGCCAGGACCTCCGGCGGGATCATCCTGAGGGCCAGCAGGATTCCGGCCGGAACCAGCAGCAGGTCGTCAAGGTAACCCAGGACCGGGATGAAATCGGGTATCAGGTCGATCGGGCTGAAGGCGTAACCGACCACGAGGGCTATTATCAGCCGGGCCGGCCGGGAAACCCGGGGATCCCGGTAGGCCCGGTAAAGAACCCAGGTCTCACGTTCGAGCGCCGCCGCTCTTTCCCTGATCTTTGCGATTATTCTGCCGCGCACGGAATTTCCCGATGGCACCTTGCGAAACGTACAACCGTCGCCCGTTTCAAAGCCGGGCCGGCGTCCTTACTCCACCGCCGCCTTGATCTTGACCTGGAATTCCTTCACCCGGCCCTCCCGAACCGCCCCGCGCAATTCGACGACCTCGAAGAAATGAATTTTGAAACCCTCCGAGGCCAGTTGTTCCACGCCGGCGGCCGCCGCTTCGGAGAAACCCTGGGGTGAAACGGCCACGATCTCGATCATCTTGAACATTGTTGCGCTCCTCTCCGTGATCTGGAGACACCTCAGTCTCCGGCCGCCGCTTCCTTCCCGGCCGAAGCAGGTTTTCCGTCTTCTTCAAAAAGATAAGGTTCGACGATCCGCTGAAGTTCGGTCCAGAACTTCCGGCGCTCCGGCGATTCCGCCGTGGAGTTGGCCGGGAATTCGAGGAAGGGCACGCTGATGCCGGCCCGGTTGAACTCGGCGCTGAGCATTTCAGCCATGATTCCCATCAGAACCGGTTCGCCCGGCCGGAGCTCAGTCACCTTCTCCGGTGATTCGGTCCGGTAGCGGTTGACCTTGTGCTTCCCCCAGTGGATACCGCAGGTCGGACTGTTCTCCAGGCCGATGAAGGCCACCAGCCGGTACCGGTTCTCCAGGAACTCCCGGACCATCAGGAGCGGCACCTCCAGCAGTTTCCGGCAATGATCCCGGAAGAAAATGTTGTTATACTGCTGGCGGCCCTGCGGATTGCGCATCAGGCCCATGGCGGTCGTCTCCGGACAGGCGTACTGGATGATGCCGATCTTCTTGCGCATCAGGTACTCGGAAAGCTCCCGGGAGAAGGGGAAATTCTGGCCCAGGATGTGCACCCGGCAATAGGGATTCAAAAGGCACTGGGCGACCAGGATCACGCGGCGTTTCTCCTTGTTACCCATTTATTCTCCCTCCGGCCGTTCGATTTCCCGGCCCGGCTTCAGGCGCAGGTTGCACTCGATCTCCTCGACGAACTTCCTCACCCGCGCTTCCCACTCGGCGTCCTTCAATTCCGGCACGTTGACCGTCAGCGTCCCCAGCGGCGGCCGGCCGCCGAGCGCCTCCATCTCGCGGAAGGCCGCCTCGGCCCCGGAACTTCCCTGGGTGCAGAAGAAGGCC
>JAKJFK010000236.1 GCA_022704925.1 candidate division TA06 bacterium
GTTCCGGCCGGCGCTCCGCGCCAGCAGGCTTCGGTGAGGCGGCCGTCTATCCTGACCGGCCCCGCCGTCCTGGCCACCTTCAGTGCCTGGGTCCAGTCCGGTTCGAAATCCCGGCCGGCCGGCCTTTTTTCGAGGCGGCCGGCCAATTCCGGGATTTCGAAGGAGGATTTGCCGAGCCGGCGGGAACTCTCCGGGAATGTTTTGGGCCCCTGGTTGGTTTCTCCCGTTACCATGGACGGCCGGGGTTCATTCTGATCCGCCGGGTAAATCCGGTATTCCCGGCCGGCCTCGGTCGGGAATTTTAATTCCGGGGCCGCGCTGCGGAGGATGACCCGCCGACCGTCGTTGACCGCGGCCGGCCGGCCGAAGGGGTTGGCCACGGCCGCCGTTTCGCCCCGCTGGCTCAGGATTGAGAGGTATTTGACCTGGCCGCCCGCGGCCTGGCCGCTGATCAGAAAGCCGCCGGGCGTCAGCAGGGTGAACTTCGCCTCCCAATCCTCGGGCAGGGCGGGACAGACCCGGATTACTCCGTTCCAGCCCTGGAGCAGCATCTCGTTCAGGGCTGTGGCGACCGGGCCGCTGCCGTCGAAGTAGTAGAAGGGTGTTTTCAAAAAGACCGGGAGGTAACTCATCAGGCCGCAGCGATAGTGCTGGAAACGGCGGACGTGATCGGTCAGCAGGTTCTTCAACTCTTCGGCCAGCCCCAGCCGGGCGGCGCACAAGCTGTCCACCACCCAGCCGTACTGGTTGGTATGTTTTTTGAGATGTTCGTGAAAGCTGCGGACGGCCAGCCCGTGGTCGGTGCTGCCCAGGGTCATCAAGGGGAAAACGCCATAGACGTGTTGGCTCGGGCAATGGCCGGTGTGGCCCATCTCCGTCATGAGTTTTTGGCCCGGCCGCAGTTCGTAAGGCAGCAGCGCCCCGGTTCCGGGGTCGATCGGGTAGGGGGCCAGGTTATCCAGCACTTCGCGGCAGCGAGCCTGGAGTCCGGTATCCACGCCGAGAAGCTCGGCGGTCTCGATCACGGCCGGGAAGACGTAACGGATGCCGGCCAGGTCGTTGACCGGGTTGCGTACCCGTTCGAAAGTCTCGTGGGCGTCGGAAGGGTCCATGACATAGCGCCCGGTTCCGTCCCGGTACAGATACTCCAGGAAGAAGAGCGCGGTGGCCTTCATCATCGGGTAGGCCTGGTTCCGGAGATAGGCCTCGTCCCCGGTATATAGATAGGCCCACCAGAACTGCATGGCGGTTTCCAAACTCGAGGAGAGGATGAGGTTGCCGCGGTTTTTGGGTACGTGCAGCGTCGGGTGGTCACTGGCCTCTTTGGGTCCCCGGTAGGGTCCGGGCGCGCTGGAGCGGACGACCTCCAGGAAATTGACCGCTTCCGGGTCCTGGGTGCCGAAGTAGCTTTGCGTCCAGGCCTGGTACCCGGGCAGCAGCCGCCGGAAAAGGTTACGGTACGACTCGTGCAGTTCCAGGTGGTTGGCCGCGAAGAGCGGCCAGACGGCCACCTGTTCGTTCCAGTGCCAGTAGCCCGGCCCCCAGCCCCGGATGTCACGCTGGCTGTGCCAGAGGCCGTTTTCGAAATTCATGGGCAGCTCTCCGCGCATCCCGCTGCCCAGGCAGTAGAGGTGAATGTACCAGAGGTTTTCCAGGTAATCGGCCAGGCCGTCGGCCGAGTGCAGGTTCAGGACCGATTTACTCCAGAAGTCGCTCCACCATTGGCAATGTTCCCGGCGGAACCCTGAAATGCCGCGTTTCGTAAAAGATTCCGCCGCTTGTTCGGCCCGGGCGGACGCGTCGGCCTCCGGTTCGGCCTCGACGTAAAGGGCGGTTATCTCAGTCTGGCGGGTGTTGGTGGCGATCCGGACGACCCGGGGAGATTCCGACCGGCTGGTTACTCTTCCGCCCGGGATCGAGATGCGCAGGGCCCAGGCGATCTCGCCGGCCTTTTCCCGGAGAAGAACGTAATCCGGGCCGGTAATGACCTCCACGCCTGGCCGCCAGGCCTCGACATCCACGTAGTGTGTTGCGGCCCCGGCCCGGTTGTCGTTTACCTGGACGACCAGGGCGTCGGTCGTGGCCGCCATCCAGGCTCGGATCTCGAGTTGACCGTCGGCGTGGCGGCTCCGGGTGGTTACAGTCGCGTCATACAGGGAGAGGCGCTGGGAGTATTCTTCCAGGCCGGACCGAAGGCCCGGTTCGGCGCCGACGGCCAGGCGGACCAGGGTCAGGGCGCCGCCGCGGGCGTTCAGCTGAAACATCAGCTCGTCCGGCTGCCAGGTGCGGGCGCCGATCCGGCCGTTGCCCAGCGGCAGGCCGTCCCAGGCGTGGCGGTCGGGTGAAAGCAGGACGA
>JAKJFK010000237.1 GCA_022704925.1 candidate division TA06 bacterium
CCATCCAGAGCGGAAAGGTCGGCGGCAGGCACATGGCCAGCAGGATGCCGGTCAGGAGGGCGCTGCCGTCGCCGATCCGGATCGGTTTCTTCAGTAGCCGCTGACCGATAAACTCCGCGGCCAGGGCGGTGCCGCCGCAGACCAGATAAAGATTGAGAGACGCCGGGCCGAACAGGTAGATGGAGAAGGCTACCGCCGGGACCAGCGCCAGGAGGACGCCGAACATGAGTTTCCGGACGGTCAGGGCGACGCCCAGCTGGGGCCCGATTCCGACGATGAACCTTACTTTTTCCGGGACTGGAGAATCTTGGTTTTGGCTAATTTTATCCATTGGGTAAGCGGCCGGTTGGCCGGACAGGTGTAGGTGCAGGCGCCGCATTCGATGCAATCCATGACCGCGGCCGCCTCGCAATCTTCATGGCGGCCCCGGTCGGCCAGCAGCGCGTAAAGGTACGGCTGCAGGAACATCGGGCAGATATCCACGCAGCGTCCGCAGCGAATGCAGGGTTCGAAGCGGGCGTTCCGCAGTTGGTCAGGGCCGAGCACCGTAAGACCGGAAGTGCCCTTCAAGACCGGGAAATCAAGCGAGGGCAGCGGCAGGCCCATCATCGGGCCGCCCATCACCACGGCCGCTTCCGGTTCGGTGATGCCTCCGCAGGCTTCGATCAGCGCGGATATCGGGGTGCCGATCCGGACCAGCAGGTTGGCCGGCCGGCGCACGCAACCGCTCACGGTGACCATCCTTTCGTAAAGGGGCTTGCCCAGCATCACCGCCTCGCAGACGGCCAGGGCGGTTCCCACGTTGGAAACTACCGCTCCCACCTCCATTGGCAGTTTTCCTGGGGGAACCAGGCGCTTGAGCAGGACCTGGATCAGGTTTTTCTCGGCCCCCTGCGGGTACTTGCTGCGGACCGCCTCGACCCGGATGGAGACCCCGGTGCCGGCCAGTTCCCGGGCGGACCGCGAAAGCTGTTCCAGGGCGTCGGACTTGTTGTCCTCGATGCCGACCACCACCGAGTTCACCTTGAGGATGCGGGCGATGATCAGGGCTCCGGTCAGCACCGGGACCGGTCTTTCCAGCATCAGCCGGTGATCGGCGGTAAGATAGGGTTCGCATTCGCAGCCGTTGACCAGGAGCGTATCGACCGGCCGCGGCGGAGCGAGCTTGACCTCGGTCGGAAAGGCGGCGCCGCCCAGGCCGACGATGCCGGCCTCCCCTACCCGGTTCCGGAGCGCTTCGGGGGTGGCCGTGGCCCAGTCCAGCGGTTCGAGAAAACGGAATTCGTCCGGCCCGGAACCCTCGACCACGATCGCTTCGGACCGATTGCCGGCCGGCCCGGTCCGCATTTCGATCGCCTTGACGACGCCGGTAAGGGAAGCGTGGACGGCGGCCGAAATGAAGCCGGTCTTTTCGGCCACCTTCTGTCCGGTGACGACCGGGTCGCCGACGGATACCAGGGAACGGGCGGGCGATCCGGTATGCTGCGAAAGCATCAGGATGACCTTTTCCGGCCGCGGTGCTTCGAGGCTGGCTGAAGCCGAGGTGTGCTTGCACTCCGGCGGATGCACTCCGCCCGGAAAGGTCCTGGTTGTCAAGCCATGGAACATACCTTCTCCATCTGGTTTAGCATCTCCGTCCACCGTTCACGATCGGCGGGCCGGTAAGTTTTCAGGTCGTGCGAGGCCCGGATGGCCGCCCGGCCTTCCCAGACCGAACCTATTTCACCGGCGGCCAGGGCCTGGGCCAGGATGTTGCCGGCCGCCGTAGCTTCAACCGGTCCGGTCATCACCGGTATCCCGGTGGCGTTGGCGGTGAACTGATTCAGGAGCTCGTTCTGGCTGCCGCCGCCGACCACGTAAAGCAACTCCAGCGGGCCGGGCAGGGCTCCGAGCCGGTTCAGCATTCCGATGAATTGCCCGTAACGCAGGGCCAGGCTTTCCAGAATGATCCGGACCAGCCCGCCCCGGTCCCGCGGGGGACGCTGGCCGGTCTTCCGGCAGAAACCGGCCACGGCCGCCGGCATGTCTTCCGGGGCCAGGAAATCCGGGTGGTCCGGATTGATGACCGCCTGGAACGGCCTGGCTTCGGCGGCCAGCCTGGTTAATTCCGGGTACTCGTAAAGGGTGCCCTTTCGCTGCCAGGCCCGTCGGCATTCCTGGAGAATCCAGAGGCCGGTGATGTTGTGCAGAAACCGGTAAGTGCCGCCGATACCGCCTTCGTTGGTGAAGCCCTCCGCGCGCGTCTTCTCGTTTATCAGCGGCCGATCCAGTTCCACGCCCAGCAATGACCAGGTTCCGGAGGAAAGGTAGGCAAACCGTTCCCCCGGCCGGGCCGGACAGGCGGCCACGG
>JAKJFK010000039.1 GCA_022704925.1 candidate division TA06 bacterium
GGCCGGGGTCGGCGGCGCGGGTTGGGCCGGCTGGACCGGGGCGGCGGCCGCCCGGTCCTGTTCAAGCTTGGCTTTTAAGAAAGTTTCCTCGCGGCGGCGCGCTTCCATCCGGGCCTGCCGGGCGGCTTCTTCTTCCCGGCGTCTGGTTTCCGCCCGCGTCTTTCTATCAAGTTCGGCCCGGACCGCCGTCTCTCTCTTCTGTCTGCGATCAGCCTCCCTTGATTCTTTAATTAGTTTTTTTGATTCCCGGGCTGCCTGGAGGACGCGGTTATGTTCGGCCTGCCCTTCGACTTCGCGGCGGATCTTTTCCGCCCGAGCCTGTAGTTTCGATGAACGGGATTCTTTCAGGTAGGCGGCCAGGCGGGTCCGGTTGCTTTGCTGCCGGTTCGTTCTTTCTGGTAACTCGGTGGTTCCGGTTTCCGGAGTTTTTAGAGTTGCGACAGGGCGTGCGCCACGGTTTTCAGCTTTCTTTTCCCGGCGTGCCCGGGCCTCGGTTTCCCTGGCTTTCCGGGCCGATTGGGCGGCTTCTCGACGGCGGGCCGCTTCCAGCGAGGCTTGCTGACGGTGGGCCTGGATTTGTTTGAGGGCGGCCGCGCGTTTTTCCTGGCGGGCAGTCTCCTGTTGTGCGGCCAGTTCCCGGCGGCGTTTTATTTCGGCGGCCTTCCGTTCGGATTTCTGGCGGGCCGCTTCGGCTTTTTGCCGGGCCAGTATCTCCCGGCGTTTGTTTGACTGGTTTCTTCCCGGGGTTTCGGTCCCCGGCTGTCCGGTTGGCTTTTCTTCACCCCCGGGATCGCCAGGCGAACTCCTGTCCCCGGAAGAACCGGTTTGGGGTGACTGGGGTTGAGCCGACCCGGAATAACCCGTTTTCGGCTTGGATGAAGGAATGATTGGCCGGCTTGAGGCCGGGGATGATTTGGAATTATTATGCCGGCCCGACTCAGCCTTGACCGGGCCGGAAGGGTTGGGCGGAATTCTTCTGGCCCGGGCCGGATCGGGAATTGTCCGGTTTCGAGCGGTGCCGTTGCTCCGGTTCTTCTCGCGTTGGCTGGAAAGCCACGCCCGCATTTGCGTTCTTTTTTCTTCCCGGTTCATGTTGTTGGTTGGTTTCCTGTTTTTTTTAAGGTCCGGTCGGCGGCGCTTCGGGGGGCGTCGGTGGCATCTCCGGGGCCGGGGCCCCAGGTGCCGGTCCGGCCGGCTGGGAGGCGAGTCCGACCGGCTTGATCTGGTCAACCAGCTCTTTGCCCCAGAGAATGCGTTTCAGGCTGAGTTGGGCGTCGACGTTGTCGCCATTACGGTTCATGGACATGTTTTCAAGCACGAAGATATTCTGCGAGACGCCCAGGTTTTCAAGGAAGTAGGCGACCCGGCTGCTGTTGGCCGTAACGGAAATGGCAATCGGTATCTCGACGTAGAAGGGGTTGGTAACCGGTTCGGATAGCTGGAGTGAATTCAGCGAGTAAAGTTTGCTCTTGAAAACCTCCTCACAGACGCGCTTGATCGTATCAAGCAGGATCAGCAGGGTGGGAATCTGGTCGGCCGGCGGCAGCCCGGTTTCGGAAAGGCCCAGGTTTGCGGGTATGTTGATACCTTCCTTGGCGGCCCGGCCGCGCAGGCTGTCGATCTCAAGGTAAATGCGTTCCTTGTAGAACAAAGAGGGGAAGATTTCATCCTGGGGCAGGGACATCACCGGGATCAGGGTGTAGCGGCTTCGCAGCGACTCGTAATTCCCTTCGAGAAAGAGTTTTTCACGGGTGAGCTTGGCGATCAGGTAGGGCGAGGGGGCGTTTTCCTTGTCGGCATAGTACTTGTCGAGTTTTTCGCGTTTGCCCTTGATTTCCTGGGTCAAGGCCTCCGTCTGGCTGTTCAGCGACTTGTCCAGAAAGACGCCGGCTCCGACCAGCATCAGGGTCAGCACGCCGATGATAAGAATGCGGAATCGTCTCAGGAATTCCATGTCAGCCTGCTTTTAATTGTACGGTTACCTTGAATACCAGTATTCCCTGCTGGTTCCGTTCCAGGGAAACAACCGTGGCATTTTGGAAATTGGGCAGCGCATTGAGGTTCAGGATGAACTGCCTGATGTTTTTGAACCCCGTGGAGAGCTCGCGCGAAACGATGTCGCCGTCGAGCTCGATGATGTCACCGTTGGGCATGAACCGGGTCAGGTAGATTTCTTCGCTGGGCAGGACCCGGCCGATGGCGATCAGACGGGAGAGCCAGAGGTAACGGGCGTTCAACGTATTGTTCAGGCTTTCGTAGCGTCCCTTGAGATCGACAATCTCCCTTTCCAGGTCTTCCTTGCGCGGCAGGTACTGTTCGTAGGTCTGAAGATCGGTATTCAACTGCTCGATTACCGACTGCTTGACCTTGGTTTCCATGAAGAGGAAGTAACTCGGAGTGAAGGCGAGGACGATGGCCAGCAGGGAGGAAAGATAGACAAAGACCTGGTTGCGCCGGGATTCCTTGAGCCGCAGATAATCCGGCGAGAGGAAATCGAGGCGGTAGGGAACGGTGATCGACGGCATGGTGCGCAGGGCCAGGCCCACCGCCACCGCCAGCCGGTTCTTGGTGACGGTCGGTATGCTGACCCCTTCCGGGATTCGCACGCTTTCGAGCGGATCCAGCACCTGGCAGGGAATGCGTAGACGATTTTGCAGAACCTGGTCGAAACCGGACATGGAGGTGGCGCCGCCGGTCAGGTAAAAAAGATCGACCTCCGGTCCTTTCTGGGTGAAGCGCCAGTAATCAAGCGAGTTCTGAATTTCGGCCAGCAGGTTGTCTATGGTCGTGTTGATGCTCAGGGGAAGGTCGGTTCCGGTCAGCGCCAGTTTTTCCTCTTCGGCGGCGGACCGGTCGATGTTCCTTTCCTCTTTGAGATTGTCGGTAAAGGTGTTGCCCGAGATGGTGAGCGCCTGGACCAGAAGAGAGGAACGTTGAAATATAATAAGATTACTGCTCTCGGCTCCCATTTCCAGAAGAGCGTAGGTTTTTTCGGGATTGAAATCGTGTTTCAGCTTGATCAGGTTGAGCAGAACCAGCGGATCGGCATCCAGGAAGACGATCTCCTGGGTGAACTTCTTGAAGGGCGTGATTAATTTCTCGACCAGTTCCTTCTTGACGGCGCCGACAATGAAGTTGAGCATTCCCTCCGATTCCTCGAGCCGGTGCGAGGACCAGATGACCTGATCCAGCGGGAAGGGAATGCGATGCTGGACCTCAATCTTAAGGGTGCTCTCAACCTTGGCTCCGATCACCGCCGGTATGGCGACGGAACGTATCAGGGCGTAACGGCCGGAGAAGGAAAGAGCGAATTCCTTCGACTTGGTTTCGGAGAGGATCCCGGCCAGTATTTCAACCAGGCGGCGGGGTTCGAGTTCTTCCGGGAGGTCGATGATCTTGATGCCTTGAAGCATAATGCCCTGTTCGGTCTCCTCAAGGCTGACATACTTGAGGGCGGTGGTCCCGATATCAAGGCAAAGGATGCTGTTTTTGGCCATAAAAAGCTTCCTTGACGGACACGCGCCGGAAAACACAAAACATCCCTTTACGTAAAAGTTTTCTGATAACCTTTACTTTTACGCCGGGATTCCGGAATCCGACGTTTCCGGAGTGGTTCTTTTAGTAGCGCTTTAGTAGCGGGGGGAGGATTCGAACCTCCGACCTTCAGGTTATGGGCCTGACGAGCTTCCACTGCTCCACCCCGCAGTTTATCAATATTTTGTCCTTAAAATTAGCATTTTTACCGACCGGATGTCAAGTTTGGCTGCGATTGACGCCGGTTATTCCGGCGGCTGGAGAAGACGGGCGGCGTTCTTCAATCGGCGCCGGGCTTTTTCAAGAACGGCCAGCCGCCGCTCTTTTTTCAGGCGGAGCGCGGTGATTTCGACGGCCAGGGCCAGGCCGGCCATGACGCCGAGCCGGTGGGTGGAAACTTCGGGCTCTCCGTTCTCGCGGCGAATCGTTTCCAGCGCCCTGGTAAACGACCGGACCGCCTCCCGGATTATTTCCGGCCGTCCGGAGAGCAGGTAGGTTTCACCCAGGAGACGCACCTTGACCGTGGTCTTCTTCATCGGCGCCGGCCGGCCTTTTTATTGGCGCAGGGAAAGGCCCAGGGTCGCGAGCCTTTCCAGTATCTGCGCCTGAAGCTGGTCAACTTCGCTGCGGGTCAGGGTTCGTTCTGAAGATTGGAAACGGACCGAAAAGGCCAGGCTGTGAGAATTTTCGGGCAGTTCCGGGGCGCGGTAGAGATCGAAGAATTCTACGCCGGCGATCAAGTCGGAAAGAGCCTTGACCGTTTTCTGGATTTCCGCCCAGGGCACCCGGTCCGGGCAGATGAATGAGAAATCGCGCACCACGGCCGGAAATTTTGGCCAGGTTCGGTAACGTGTCGGTGGAACCGCTTTTGCCAGGTCCTGGTCCAGGTTGATTTCGGCGAAGGCCGCCGTTCCGAATGGGGTTTCATGCCACCCGACCAGGGCGAAATTTTTGCGTTCGGGCGGATTGAGCCAGATCCCGGGGAAATCGTCAAGGCATCCCGGGCCGCCGATCTCCGGCGGCTCAAGGGCGAAGCGGCGGGCGACTTCGCTTACCAGCGCCTTGACCTGCAAAAGATCGTGCGGCCCGGATTTAAGCAAGACGGCCAGCCGCTGAGATTCGCCGCTTCGATCGGCGCCGGTTTCGTAAACGCTTCCGATTTCGAAGAGGTGCAGTTTCAGATTGCCCCGGTTGAGGTTGTCCAATCCGACCCGCAGCAGTGAAGCGGAGAGGCTTTTCCGGAGCATTTGCTGCCCCTCGCTCTGGGGGTTGATCAGTTTCAGCCCCGGTTCCCTTCCGTAGACGGGCATCAAAGAGTGACTGACGGTTTCGTCAAAACCGGCCGAGACCATCAGATCGCGCAGACGTTCACGGTTGGCTTGAAGCTGGTTGTCCGGAGAGGCGAGGATTTGCACCCGCGGCAGCCGGCTGGGCAGCCGTTCGTAGTCGTGGAAACGGGCCACCTCCTCGATCAGGTCGATCTCCTCCTGGAGATCGCGCCGGTAGGCCGGCGGGACGACCCCCAGTCTTTCCTTTTGTATTTCTATCTTGCAGCCGATTCCCTGGAGAATGGATTCCACTTCTTCGGCGGCGATGTCAATACCCAGCACCTGTTCGACATGTTTGAAATGCAACGGAATCAAGCTGGATGGCCTTTTCAGTTCTCCGGCCCGACCGGCGGCCCGGACCGTGCCGCCGGCCGCTTCCGCCAGAAGTTGTTTTGCCCTTTCCAGCGAGACCACGACCAGATCCGGGTCCACCCCGCGTTCGAAACGGATCGAAGCTTCGGTTTCCAAACCCAGCGATTTGCGGCTCATGCGGATGACCTGGGGGTTGAAGAAGGCGCTTTCCAGGAGAATCCGTTTGGTATGCAATCCGATTTCGCTCTGCTGTCCGCCCATGATTCCGGCCAGGGCCAGCGGTTTTTCGTGGTCGGCGATGACCAGGACTGATTCATTGAGAGTGCGTTCGACGCCGTCAAGGGTCGTCAGTACCTCGCCGGTGCGGGCAAACCTGACCACGATGCCGCCGGAGATCCGGTCGGCGTCGAAGGCGTGCAGAGGCTGGCCAAGTTCCAGCAGAACATAGTTGGTGATGTCGACCACGTTGGATATGGAACGCTGGTTGAGATTTACCAGCCGGGCCCGGCGGGCCGGGGCGAAATCTTTTACCTGGACCCCATCCATCAAGGCACCGGCGTAAAAGGGGCAGGCCTGGGGGGCGTTGATCTCAATGCTGAAAGGCTGGACGGATGCCTCCCGGCCCCGGTCCGGATGAACCAGCAGGGCCGGTGAAGGCAGCCTCAGCAGGGCGGAGATTTCCCGGGCCAGTCCTCTTAAACTGAGCAGGTCTCCGCGGTTGGCCGGTATTTCGAGATCGAAAATCCAGTCGCCGTCGGCTTCGAACAGATTTTCCGAATGGAGCCCGATTCGGGAAAGGTTCTTGAGCAGGTCGGAAACCGGCAGATCGTCGAGCGGGATCAATTCCTTCAACCAATTCAGGGAATAGCGCATTGACTTTTATCGGTTTTTGATAGTAAAATATCGGTTCGGATTCTGTTTTTACCCGGCCATTCCAAAACAGCTTAAATTATAACATAAAAGGAGTTAGGATGGGCAAGTTTTTTAATTTCCGTTTTTCGACCGACATCGGCATCGATCTGGGCACGGCCAACAGCGTTGTTTACGTCCGGGGCAAGGGCATCGTGCTTTCCGAACCATCGATCGTGGCCATTGACCGCGAGACGCACAAGATGATCGCCGTTGGCAAGGAAGCCAAGAAGATGCTTGGCCGGACGCCGACCAACATCATCGCCATGCGCCCGATGCGCGACGGGGTGATCGCTGATTTTGAGGCGACCGAGGCGATGCTGCGCCACTTTCTGGATCAGGTCCGCAGTACCCGCCACCGCTTTTTTTTGCCGCCCCGGGTGGTGATCGCCATTCCTTCCGGGATTACCAGCGTTGAAAAGCGGGCGGTCATCGAGACCGCGACCAAGGCCGGTGCCCGGTCGGTTTACCTGATTGAAGAACCGAAGGCGGCCGCCATCGGCATCGGACTGCCGGTCGGGGAACCCATCGGCAACTTCATCATCGACATCGGCGGCGGTACCACCGAGATGGCGGTCATCTCTCTGGGGGACATCGTTTTGCCGCGCAGCATAAGGATCGGCGGTAACGAGATGGATGAGTCGATAACCGAGTACCTGAAGAAAAAGTACAACCTTCTTATCGGAGAAAGGACGGCTGAGGAGATCAAAATTCAGATCGGGTCGGCCTGGCCCCTGGAAGAGGAAATGAGCCTGGACGTGACCGGCCGGGATCTGGTGGAGGGGTTGCCGCGCCGTATAACGGTGCGGTCGGAGGAGATCCGGGAGTCACTTCAGGAAAACCTTACGGCGATTATCAACGAGGTGCGCGCCCTCCTGGAGAATACTCCGCCCGAACTGTCCAGCGATCTGGCGGTGCGCGGTATTTACATGGCCGGCGGCGGGTCGCTGCTGCGCGGTATCGACCGGCTGCTTTCTTCCGAAACCAAGATTCCGGTCCAGGTTGCCGACGAACCGCTGCTGGCGGTGGTGCGCGGTACCGGAAGGATGTTGGAGGAAGAGAAGTATTTTACCAAGATACAGCCCTACCAGACCTGACCGGATTCTCCGCCCGGCAGCGGCGGCCGGTTTTCCAGCCGGTCCGATTGACCTCGGACCGGATAATAACTTGACTTCAACCCGATATGCTCTGGAGGTTTCAAAAAGAAATCCTGCTGGTCGTTTTTCTTCTGATTTCGTTCACGCTGACCAATCTCAAGATAAGCGGGGGACGAACGGGCGACCGGACTTTTTTGAAGCTGGAAGAGTATCACCTGCAGTTTGAACAGGAAGTGCTTCGGGAAAACCAGCGCCTGCGCCGGCTGCTGGGCATGAAAGAACGCCGGGCGAACCGGATCCTGGCCATTGGCGGGGTGGTGGGCATCGATCCGATGGGTTCGCCCAGCTGGCTGTTGGCGGAAGTCGGAAACCCGGAGGCACTTCGGCCCGATCTGGCCGCCCTCGACGGCCGGGGAAACCTGGTCGGCCGGGTGGTGGAAATCAAGGGGCGCACCCTCAGGGTAATGACCATCCTGAACCCCCAGAGCCGGGTCAGCGTCGTCCTCCAGGAGAGCCGAAACCTGGGTGTCCTGGAATCCGGGGAGGCGGGCAGTCTCAAGATCAATTACATTCCCCGCGAGGCGACGGTCCTGGAGAAGGAGGCGGTGATGACCTCCCAGCTGAGCCATAATTTCCCGGCCGGGATCCCGATTGGCCGGGTCCAGCGGATTGCCAAGAAAGGATTTTTTACCGAGGTGACCGTTCTGCCCAACGCCAATTTTTCAACGCTGGAAGAGGTGGCGTTTGCCCATTAATCCGCGCAACTTCATTTTCGTGATCCTGGCCAATTTCGGGGTTCAGTACCTGGCCGGCCGATATCTGATTATTTTCGATACCATTCCCGACCTGAACCTGCTGCTGGTACTTTATCTGAGCTTTCACTTTGTGGACGCCACCGGTTTGATGGCCGCTTTCGCGCTCGGGATTTTTCACGACCTTGTTTTTCGATACCAGCTGGGCAGTCACAGCCTGGTTTACGTAGCCATCGCCTACCTGGCCAACCGGGCCGTTCCGGGGCGATTTGAACTGACGCCGGCGAAAAGTTTCATCCTTTGTTTTTACTTTGCCTTTCTGTTTGCCATCGGTTACGAAATGTTGCTGCCGCCCGCCTGGGGGGCGGGTATTTTCTGGAAGCACTCTCTCTTTGCTTTCTACAGCAGCGCCTGGTCGCTGCCGGCTTTTTTCCTTTACGAGCTGGGTTTTCAACAAACCCGGGAACCGGTTTTCTAGGATGGACAGACTCGACTGGCTGCGACGGGCGGTGATCCTGGTCTTCGTGCCGCTGGGAATCGGGCTTATCTACCTCCAGGTTTTTTCCTACGGACGCTTCAAGAATTTCTCGGAAGGGAATTCGGTCCGGACTCTCTACCTTGACATACCGCGCGGCAAGATCCTGGACCGCAACGGAGAAATCCTGGCGGAAGACAAGCTTGGCTTCAACCTTACCTTCGTGCCGTTTGATCTTTCCAATCCGAAACGGTGCGCCGATATCCTGGCCCCGATCCTCCAGCAATCCCGTTCCGACCTGCTCCAGATTTTCAGCGCCCGTTACCCCAACCCATTCGAGATCCAGGTGCTGGCCCGCGGTTTATCCCAGGAACAGCTCCACTTCGTGGAAGAACAGCTTGCCCAGCTGGGAGGGATTTATATCCAGGCCGGATTGGAACGCCGCTATCCCCTGGGCGAGCATGCCGCCACCATTGTCGGGTATCTGGGCGAGGTTAACCGGGATGAACTGGCCTCGCTTCGCAACGAAGGCGTACGTTCCGGAGACCTGCTGGGGCGGGCCGGGATCGAGCGGATTTTTGACGCGCTCCTGCGCGGAGAACGAGGCGGGACCAGCGTGGTGGTTGATGCCCGCGGCCACCAGATTCGGATTCTCGGGCAGAAGGAGTCGAAACCGGGCAACAGCATAGTGCTCACCATCGATGCCGGTCTGCAGCGGGCCGCTTCCGAAAAGCTGGGCGACCGGCCCGGTTCGGTGGTCATTCTGGCCCCGGCCACCGGCGAAGTCCTGGCTCTGGTAAGCAAGCCGAGCTATGATCCCTACCGTCCGGCCGCCTATCTCTTTTCCAAGTCCAAGCCGATGCTGAACCGGGCCTTGACCGGACTTTACGCCCCGGGTTCGGTCTTCAAGATCATAACCGCGATCGCCGCCCTTGAGGAGGGGGCGATCACGCCCGATGACCAGATTGAATGCACCGGCGTGATCACGCTTGGCGAACGCGAGTTTCATTGCTGGAAAGAAGAAGGACACGGCGCCATCTCGTTCAAGTCGGCCCTGGCCCAATCCTGCAACATATTCTTTGGCGAGGCCGGGATGAAGACCGGAGAATCGGCTCTGCTTGATTATGCGCTGCGGGCCGGACTTGGCGTTCCGACCGGCATCGACCTGCCGGGTGAAAAAAGCGGTTCCATCCCCGAGCCGGGAGAATCGGGCGGGGCCCTGAACCTCTCTATCGGCCAGGGGGCCCTGCTGCTTACTCCCGTGCAGATGGCCAGCCTGATCGCCACCGTGGCCAACGGCGGCAATATCATGCGTCCGGAAGTGATCCGGGAGTTGCGCACTCCGGATGGGACGCTGGTTGAGAAGTATGGACCGGCCTTGCGGGGTTCCTTTTTTGTTTCCGAAGGAACTCTCAAGCTGCTTCGGGAGGCGCTGCGGGCGGTGGTCGATATCGGGACCGGCCACGCGGCCGCCGTTCCGGGGATACCGGTGGCCGGCAAGACCGGCACCGCCCAGACGGCCCAGCGCGATCTCAACCAGCCCACCCGCGGCAGTTTTGTCTGTTACGCGCCGGCCGACGCTCCGGAACTGGCGGTGGCGGTGGTTCTCGACAGCGGGGCCTCCTCGGAGGCGGCCGTCATCGCCGGCCAGATTATGAGAAATTATTTTCTGCAAGCCCGGGAGGCCGGCGGCGAAGACACCGCGGTTAAGAGTTCCTCCGAGCCAACGGAAGACTGACGCTCATGATCAATCGAGAGAGACTTTATCTGCCCGTGCTGGTCCTGACCGGAGTGCTGCTTTTTATCGGGTTGGTGCTTATCTTCAGTTCCAGCCGGGTGATCGGCAAGGACCTGAACGACCTTTTTCTTAAGCAGCTGATCTGGCTGGCCATCGGGCTGGCCTTTCTGATCCTGCTGGCCGGGACCGATTTTCATTTCTGGACAAGAAACGCGCCCTTCTTCTACCTGTTGATACTGCTTCTGCTGGCGGCGGTTCTTTTTATCGGGCACGGCCGGTCCGGAACCCAGCGCTGGTTTCGGCTGGCCGGATTTAACTTCCAGCCCTCGGAATTCGGCAAGCTCTTTTTCATATTCACGCTGGCCGCCTACCTTGAGTGGCGGAAGGATGCCGTAAAGCGTTTCGGCACCCTGTTTTTCGCCGCCCTGTTTATTTTACTGCCCCCGTTTCTGCTGGTCCTGCTGCAGCCAAACCTGGGGACCGCTTTCATCATGATACCCATCTTTCTGGTGATGTTTTACGCGGCCGGTTCGCCCAGAAAGCACCTGGTGACGCTGGTTTTAACCGGTTGCTGCGCCCTTCCCTTCCTCTGGCTTTTCCTCAAGGACTACCAGAAGCAGCGCATCCTGGTCTTTTTGAATCCGAGCGCCGATCCCCTGGGCGCCGGCTATAATATTCTCCAGTCAAGGATAGCCATCGGCTCGGGAGGGATTTTCGGCAAGGGATTTTTAAAGGGCACCCAGACACACCTGGCCTTTCTGCCGGAGCACCATACCGACTTCATCTTTTCGGTGCTGGCCGAGGAATGGGGTCTGCTCGGCAGCACCGTTCTGCTGGCCCTTTACCTGCTCTTTCTGATCGAGATCATCCGGATTGCCTCTTACACCCGGGACCGGGC
>JAKJFK010000238.1 GCA_022704925.1 candidate division TA06 bacterium
CCGGGGTGGTGGTGGCCACCACCCGGCCGGAGACGCTCTTCGGCGACACGGCCGTGGCGGTCAACCCGCGCGATCCGCGTTACCGCGCCCTGGTCGGCAAGGAGGTCCGGCTGCCCATCCTGGGCCGGCCGATACCGGTGGTTGCCCACCCGCTGGTCGAGAAGGGTTTCGGCACCGGTGCGGTTAAGGTGACCCCCCACCATGACCCCAACGATTTCCGCATCGGCCGGGACCTGGGACTGCCCGGCCTGACCGTGATCGACGAACGCGGTTTCCTGAACGCGGCCGCCGGTCCCTTCGCCGGCCAGGAACGATTCGCGGCCCGGGAGGGCGTGGTGGCCTGTCTGAAGGAGGACGGCCTGCTCGAGAAGGTGGAGGATTACCACCACTCGGTCGGCCGCTGTTACCGCTGCGAAACGGTGGTGGAACCTTACCTTTCGCGCCAGTGGTTCGTGCGGATGAAGAGCCTGGCCGCGCCGGCCCTGGAACTGGCCCGGAAAGGGCAGCCCCGCTTTCACCCCCGCCGCTGGCAGAAGGTCTACCAGCGCTGGCTTGAAAACATCGAGGACTGGTGCATCAGCCGCCAGTTATGGTGGGGCCACCGGCTGCCGGTCTATTACTGCCCGGATTGCCAGGCCCGCGGCGGTTCCGAAACGGCCGGCGTCATCGTGGCCCTGGAGAAGCCGGAGGTCTGCCCGGAATGCGGCCGCCGGGAACCGGTCCAGGACCCGGATGTCCTGGACACCTGGTTCTCCTCCTGGCTCTGGCCCTTTTCGGTCCTGGGCTGGCCCGAGGAAACGGACGACCTGAAGGCCTTCTACCCGACCCAGCTGCTGGTAACCGCCCCGGAGATCATCTTCTTCTGGGTGGCCCGGATGGCGATGGCCGGCTTGGAATTCCAGGGGCGGCTTCCCTTCGGCGAGGTTTATATTCACGGTACGGTCCGCGACGAGACCGGGCGCAAGATGAGCAAGTCCTACGGAAACGTCATCGACCCGCTCGAGGTCATCAACGAAGTCGGCGCCGACGCCCTCCGCTTCAGCCTGATCTCCTTTGCCAGCCAGGGGCAGGACCTTTTCATCGGCCGCAAGAGCTTCGCCCTGGGGCGCAACTTCGCCAACAAGATCTGGAATGCCAGCCGGCTGGTCATCGCGCGCGCCGAGGCGGCCGGGGGCGTGCCGGAACCGGATCCGGCCCGCTTCTCCCTGAGCCAGCGCTGGATTCTTTCGGAGCTGGAGGCGACCCGCCGGGTCGTGGAGCGCAAGTTTGATTCCCTGCGGCTGAACGAGGTGGCGACCGCCCTCTACCAGTTCTTCTGGCACAGCTACTGCGACTGGTACCTGGAGATGCTCAAGGTGGACCTCGACGAGAACGACGATCCGCAGTCGCTGGCGGTGGCCGTGCTGGTCCTGGACCGTTTCCTGCGCCTGCTGCACCCGCTGATGCCCTTCCTGACCGAAGAGATCTGGCGGCGGCTGAAGGAGGCGGACCTGGTCAGGGACCCGGCGCCGCTCCTGGCCCGGGCGGCCTGGCCGGCGAATGTCCGGGGCCATTACCGGCCGGCCCTGAACCGGCAGATGGCGCTTCTGCTGGAGTCGGTCAGCGCGGTGCGCAACCTGAAACGGGAGTTCAACCTCGCGCCCGGCCAACCGGTCCGGGCGATCCTGGTGCTGCCCAGGCCATACCATAAGATGATCGGCGCCGCCGCCCACTATCTGAAGCGACTGGCCGGGGTGGAGACCCTGGAATTGGAGACCGCGCACCAGCGGCGGCGGCTGGAGGCCAGCGGCCTGCTGAGCCGCGGCGAAATTTACCTGCCGCTGGCCGGCCTCTTCGATCCGGAACGGGAGATCGTCCGCCTGAACAAGGAACTGGCCGTCCTGGAACGGGAACTGGAGAAGGGTTCCGGACGACTGTCGAGCCGGGAATTCCTGGAAAAGGCGCCGGCCGAGGTGATCGAACGCGAACGGGCCCGGCAGTCGCAGCTCCGGGAGAAGGCCGACCGGATCAAGGAGCATCTTTCCTTTCTCAAATGACACGGGAGAACGAGTGACGGGCCGGGAGCGGCCGGCGGTGATCTTCGGCGCCGGCAACATCGGCCGGGGGTTTCTCGGTCAGCTCTTCTTCAACGCCGGTTACCGGACCTGTTTCGTTGAGGCCCGGCCGGAACTGGCCGCGCTTCTTAACGAGCGCGGCGCCTACCCGCTCTGGATCGTCTCCGACGCCGAGACGCGCCGTTACCGGATTTCCAACCTGGCCGCCCTGCCGGTCGGTTCGATTGACCGGGTGGCCGCGGCGCTGGCCGATGCGGACCTGGCCGCCACGGCGGTCGGGG
>JAKJFK010000239.1 GCA_022704925.1 candidate division TA06 bacterium
GGGAAGTCGAATGGCGAATGGCCGGCCCGGATGATCTTTTTGGTCGCCTCGTCGAAGTACTCGGGATACTTCTTGAAGACCCCGGTCACGCTTATCGCCATCGGGCTGTCCAGGAAGGTGACCAGGTGCGGGATTCGCTTCTCCCTCAAAAGCTGGCCGAGCCCGTAGAGGAGTTCCTGGGTCCGCTCGATGGCGAAGGTCGGGATGACGATATTGCCTTTCCGCGCGGCCGTTTCGGTGATGATCCCGGCCAGCTTGAGGCCGGCCTCCGCCTGGTTGCCGTGGACCTTGTTGCCATAGGTGGTCTCCATGACCACGCCGTCGGCCTCCTCAAAGAGAGTCGGATCGTTGAGGATCGGCTTCTCCCAGCGTCCGATGTCGCCCGAAAAGATGACGGTCTTGTTCGAGCCGCCCTCCCGGACCCGGATCCGGACCATGGCGGCGCCCAGAATGTGGCCCGCGTCGTGGAGGGAGGCCGTGATTCCCTGGCCGACCGCGAACTCCCGTTCGTAGTGGTAGGTTTCGAAGAGGGGCGTGACCCGCTCGGCATCCCGGGCCGTGTAGAGCGCCTGTTCCGGGTAAGGCCCCTTCCGCCCTTCCCGCTGGTGGCGCAGACCTTTTTTTTCGGCGTCTTCTTCCTGGATCCGGCCCGAGTCCTGCAGGGATATCTCGGTTATCTCGGCGGTCGGCGGGGTGCAGAAGATCCGGCCCTGGAATCCCTCCATGACCAGCCGGGGCAGGTAGCCGCTGTGGTCGAGGTGGGCGTGGGTAAGGATGACCGCGTCTATCCGGGCGGCCGGAAAGGGGAAGGGGCTCCAGTTCCGCTCCGCGTATTCCCGTTCCTGGTAAAGACCGCAATCGATCAGGATGTGCTGGCCGCCGGACTCCAGCAGGAACCTCGAACCGGTAACGTTTCTGGTCGCGCCCAGGAACCTGATTTTCATGGTTGGTTCTCCGTAGGTTTTCCCGGCGGCCCGGATGCGGTATCGCCCTTTCCGGCTATTGTTGCGGGTGGGCGCCGGTCTGAACCAATTATAGCGGCCGGAGGTCCGGGCGTCAATCGGCCACTTTCTGGAGGTCCCGGAGAAAGGCTGCCGGGACCGGGTAACGGATCGCCTCCAGGTTGCGGACGCATTCCCGGGCGCGGGCGTAGTCGCCCATCAGGTAATAAGTCAGGGCCAGGTTGAAGCCGGCCTCGCCGAAGTCCGGTTTCCGACGCAGGGCCTCGCGCCAGTCGGCGATGGCCGCCTCGGTCCGGCCGGCGCCGGCCAGGGCGATGGCCCGCTGGTTATAAGCCGGGACATGGCCGGGATCATGTTTCAGGACCAGGGAGAAATCGGCGGCCGCCCGCTCGAAATCCCGTTTTCGCAGCAGCAGCCGGCCGCGCTGGAAGAGGGCCGGCAAATGGTCCGGCTGGATGGCCACCGCGCGGTTGAAGTCGGCCAGGGCGCTGTCGGCGGCGCCCTCCTCCAGATAGATCAGCCCGCGCCAGTAAGCGGCGGCCGGGAAGGCCGGCTGTATTTCCAGGGCCCGGTCCAGGTCGGCCCGGGCCGACTTCCGGTCCCCCCGGGTCCGGCGGATGATGGCCCGGTTGAAGTAGGCGCCGGGATAGGCCGGCCTGATTTCCAGCGCCCGGTCGAGATCCCGGAGGGCCGCTTCGGCCTCGCCCAGCTTTTTATAGGCCACCGCCCGGTTCAGGTAGGCCTCGGCCAGCCGCGGCTGGTAACGGATGATCCGGCTGTTGATCTCCACCGCCAGCGCGTAGGATCCCTGGGCATCGTAGGCCTCGGCCAGCTTCAGGAGGGCGCGCGTCGACCTGGGCGATTTGCGGGCCGCATCCGACCAGAGGGAGAGCTCGGTCCGCCAGACCCGGTTGCGGGCGAAGGCCAGGCCGCCGAAAACCAGGCTGACCAGGAGCAGGAAGCCGGTGGCCGTCCGAAGGCCGGCCGGCCGTTTTCCGGCCAGGTGGAAGAGGAGCGCCGGCAGGAGCAGGGCAAAGCCGAAGAGAGGCAGGTAGAGCCGGTGCTCGAAAATGACGTCCTTCAGCGGGATGAAGCTGGACTCCACCGAGAGGGCCAGGAAGAACCAGAAGATGGCGAAGGCCTCGAGCCGGAACCGCCGGCGGTAGAGAAGGACGCCCAGGAGCAGCAGGCCGGCGGCCAGCAGCAGCCCGGCCAGGGTCAGGGGCGGGTCGAGCAGGGAACGGGAGACACGGTAATCGTACACGATGCTCTGCTTTACCGGCAGTACCAGCAGGCGCAGGTAGGTGAGCAGGACGCGGGCCTGGGTGTAGAGGTAATGGCGCCAGGCCAGCGGGGTGGCGC
>JAKJFK010000040.1 GCA_022704925.1 candidate division TA06 bacterium
GCCGCCTCTGACGGCGTGGCGATGCCACCATAGAGCGCGTAGATCACGCCGACGATGACCGCGATGAACGGCAGCAGCCGGGGCAGCAGCTCCAGCTTTTCCTTCATCGAATAGATGCGGTCCTTGTCCACCAGCACCGTGCCGCGCTTCCAGCTCAGGAACAGCGCCCAGGCCATGAACAGCACGGTGAGCATCAGGCCCGGGATGATGCCGGCCAGGAAGAGACGTCCGATGGACTGCTCGGTGATGACCCCGAAGACGATCAGGGTGACGCTGGGTGGAATAAGTATCCCCAGGGTGCCGACCGTGGCCACGATCCCGGTGGAGAGTTTCCGGTCGTAATGGTAGCGGTCCATCTCGGGTACGGCCACGCTGGCGAAGGTGGCGGCGGTGGCCGGCGAGGAGCCGCAGATGGCCTTGAAGGCGGTCGCGCCGGCCACGGTGGCCATGGCCAGCCCGCCCGGGATGTGGCCGATGAACCGGTAGGCGGTCCGGTAGAGGCGCTTGGCGATTCCGGCGTTGAAGGCGATCTGTCCCATCAGGACGAAGAGCGGGATTACCGTGAAGCTGTAGGAGGCGAAGACGTCGAAGATGTCCTTGGCCAGCAGGTTCAGGCCGGCCGGCACCGAGACCAGGTAGCAGAAGCCCAGGAATCCGACCAGGGCCATGGCGAAGCCCAGCTCGATTCCGGTGAAGAAGAGGAGCAGGGCCAGCAGGAGCCCCAGGATGCCGGCGGCGATCTCATTCATATTCACCCCGGAAGATCTTGACCAGGTCGCCGATCAGCACCAGGCACTGGACGAAAAAGGCGATTCCCACTCCGTAGACTACCGGGTAAAAGGGAAGCTGAAGGGTCAGGGTGACCTCACCGGCGTTTTTAAGGTCGAGACCGAACCGGAAGAGGTTCCAGCCGACGAGCAGGAAGAGTCCGATGGCCAGCAGGCGGGTGACGATATTGAAGCCGTTCCTGACCCGGCGCGGGAAACGCGAGGTGAAGAAGTCGACATAGATATGTCCGCGGAACCAGGAGGTTATCGGCATTGAGAATCCGATCGCCACCGCACCGGCCAGTCCAACCAGCTCGTAAGTTCCCGGGATCGGGTGCTTGAAGGCCCGCAGGATCACGTCGGCCATCGTCAGCAGCATCAGGAAGACCAGGCTGATCCCGGCGATCAGGTTCAGCAGGGAGCAGGTTCCCCGGATTCTCTTCAGGAAGGTGGTGAACATTCCTAATCTTATTTGGCGTCTCTCAGGGAAGAAGCGGGGGAGGCGCGTCCGCGCCTCCCCCGTCGGTCGGTTACCGGCTCTTTTTGAGTTGTTCCAGGCAGAACTTCAAGGCCAGTTCGCCCGGCAGTCCCTTGGATTTCATGCTCTCCGCGTATTCTTTCAGGATCGGCTGGACCGCCGCCGCCCAGCGCCGGTTCTCAGTCTCGCTCAGGCGGATGAACTGGTTTTTTCGCTGGAGGGTGAAGTCCCGTCCGGCCCGGTCGATCTCATCCCAGCCCCGGCCGGTCTTGTCGATCCACTCGTCGTTGACCTTTTCAATGATCTTCCGCACGTCAGGCGGCAGGGAGTTCCATCTGTTGAGGTTCATGACCACGAAGAACCCGGTGGTGTAGGCGGCGCCGTAACTCTCGGTGGTGTACTTGACCACCTCGCCCCATTTCCAGCCCTGGAGTGATTCCTGGGGGCCCATTGAACCGTTTACCGTGCCCCGGCTCAGGGCGTCGTAGGTGTCGCCCATCGGCATCGCCACCGGGGTGCCGCCCAGTTCTTCGACGATCTTGGCAGCCAGGCCGGTGCAGCGGATCTTCATGCCCTTGAGGTCTTCCATCCGCCGGACCGGGGTCTTGGTATGCAGCAATCCGGGTCCGTGGGCGTGCAGATACATCACCTTGACCTTGTCCAGTTCCTTGGGGGTGAACTTGCGGTAGTAGGCGTTGATGAGCCGGGTGGCCTGCAGTCCGCTCTTGTAGCCGAGCGGCAGGTCGATGACCTCGGTGAGCGGAAAGCGTCCCCGGGTGTAGGCGAAGGCCGACATGCCCAGGTCGGAAATGCCCTTCTCGACGCCGTCGTAACATTTGTCGGAAGGAGTCAGGGTGCCGCCGGGATAGATGGTGATCTTGACTCGGCCGCCGGTCCGTTTTTCGATCTCCTTGGCCCATTCGGTGGCCAGAACGGTGTTCCGGTGCGGGGCCGGGAAGAAGATCGAGTAGGTCAGGTTGACGGGCTTGGGCTTTTCCTGGGCCGCCAGCGTTTCGGCTAGGCAGCCGGCCAGGATAACCAGGGCCAGCCAAATCTTCCAAATCCTCATTCCGCCTCCTTGTTGATCCGGCCGGTTCCGGCCGGGCTTGAGAAAAGAGGGCCTTCCCGGGTTTGCCCGGGAACAGGACACAGGGATATTGTAGAAGAAAACCCGATTGATTTCAAGGCGTTTTACCGGCGGCCCGGTCCGGATGCCGGCCGCGCTTCGGATTCGGCGGGCGGTGCTTCCGGATTATTTTCCGAGGAGGCGCTCCATGATGTAAAGGTCTAATTCCTCGTAATCCCGCTCCCTGACCAGGCTGGCGATTTTCGATTCGTCCAGGCCGCGGCTTACTTTCAGCAGCCGCAGGAAGATCTCCCGGCTGTTCCGCAGGTGCTTGACCGCCGGGGCCGGCTGGGTCCGCATCGCCTTGACGTCCAGGCCCACCCATTCCCCGTTTTTCCCGTACCCGCTGCGGTCCAGGATCCACACCTGGTTCAAGGCCCGGCGCAGGTCCACTGAGCCGAAGGATTTGTCCTGGTCGAACTTGAGACCGTTCTGGTCGTTGAGGTGGACCGTGAAGAGTTTTCGGCTGGCCAGCGCGAAGCCCATCTCCTCGGCCGGGTCCAGGCCGGCCAGGATGGCGTGGGCGCTTTCGATGTTGACCCCGACCCGGGCCGGGTCGTCGGTCAGGCCGGCCAGCGCGACCGCGTGGCCGGTGGTCGGAATGAAGGCGTGATCCATCGGCTCGTTGGGCTTGGGTTCGATCGCGATGCGGATTTTCGGGTCGCAGGCCAGGATCCGGTTGACGCCCTCCACCAGGCGCTCCACCGCCCATTTGCTGTCCTTGGCTTCCCGGATATAGGTTCCTTCGCGGGCCAGCCAGAGGACGATCAGGTCGGTTTCGAGCCGGTTGGCGATTTCGACCGCCTTCCGGCAACGCTCCCGGGCATAGGTCCGGTCGGCCGGGTTGTTGGAAGTGAAGGCCCCGTCAACGGTTCGGGGGGATTCCCAGAGCCGGGGAGCCACGAACTCGGCCGCCAGGCCGGACGATTTCAGAAGCCGGGCGGTCTCCTTCGCCTTCCGTTCCGCCTGGAGTGTTGAAAGCTCGTCCAGGCCGGGCACCGCGTCGTCATCGTGAAACTGGACCGCGCCGAAGCCCAGCTCCCGGTAAAACTCCAGTTTTTTGGCAAAGGCGAGCGGTTTGCGCACCGGCGGTCCGAACGAATCCGCCCCCGTGTGGATGTTCCAGGGTCCGAAAGAGAATCGAAAAGTCCCGGCCATTTTACTCCTCCCGCTTGCGGCGTTCATTTTTTTAACTTGGATGTCCGGTTAATCACGGGCGTTTCTGTCGCGGAACGGAACGGCGCCATCCCGGCTTTTCTGATTTTATCTTTTATGTTCCTGGCTGGTCAACCCGGCTTCCCGCTTTTTCCCGCCCTTCCCGCTGAAAGATCCGGAGGCCCGTCCGGTGTTGACGCCGCCGGTATTAGAAGGTATTATTCTGATGGGAATCCCGGTGGCGGAAAAACCGGGGTCATCCGGAACCTTTGCCCCGTAAGGTTGGAAAATCATGAACACTTTAACCGGCCGTCGCCGCCGGATGCGCATCATTATTCCCGCCTACCCCGCTTTCAATATCTACACCCACATCGCCCGCCGCACCACCGCCCTGGGACCGATCTGCGTGGCCACCGTCGTTCATGAACTGCCCGGCTGGGACGTCGAGGTGATCGACGAGAACAACCTGGCCGGTTACGGTCCCCGGGGTGAAAATGGCGGCGCCGACCACGACTTTCTGCAGCGGTTGCGGCCGGCCGACGCGGTCGGCTTTTACGGCGGCCTGACCAGCACCATCCCCCGCTTGCTGAAACTGGCCGGTTTCTATCGCCGGCAAGGCGTTCTGACCGTGGCCGGCGGCCAGCATTTCTGCGCTGAGACGGCGGCTGAGGGTTTGGCGGGCGGCCTGGATTACATCGTGCTCGGCGAGGGGGAAACGACCATCCGGGAACTGCTTTCGGTCCTCGACGCCGGCGGCTGCCGGGCCGATGTCAAAGGGTTGGCCTATCTGGAAAACGGGAAGATTGTTTTTACTCCGCCGCGGGAGCCGGTGACCGATTTCGACCGGCTGCCCCTGCCGGACTTCTCCCTGGTTCGCAATGCCCGGATCAGCCTTTACCCGGTGGAACGGATCCGGGGCTGCGGAATGGATTGCGAATTTTGTGCCGTCAAGGGAAAATTCCGCTCGGCCGCGCCGGAACGCCTGCTGGCCCAGATAAGCTACCTGCTCGAAACCCGGGCCGCGCGCCATTTCTTCATAGTCGACGATCTCTTCGGTCAGCAGCGGGAGGAGACGCTCCGCTTCTGCGGGCTCTTGCGAGATTATCAAAGGGAAATAGGCCGGCGACTCGACCTGACCGTCCAGATCCGGCTGGACAAGGCCCGGGATTCGGAACTCCTGTCGGCCATGCGTCAGGCCGGCATCAACACCGTCTGTATCGGTTTCGAGTCGCCGATCCCCGAGGAATTGACCGCCATGCGCAAACACGTTCAACCCGGGGAGATGGTGGAACTGGCCAGGATCTTCCACCGCTTCGGTTTCCTGGTGCACGGCATGTTCATCTTCGGCTATCCCCTCGAATCCGGGGCTGATTTCCAGCTGCCCTTGCGGAAACGGATCAAGCGCTACCGGGATTTTGTCCGCCGGGCCCGGATTGACACCCTTCAGGTGCTGCTGCCAGTGCCCCTGCCTGATACCGAGCTGCGCCGTCGCCTGCAGGCGCAGAACCGGGTGTACCCCACCGTCGCGGTCGGCTGGGAGTACTACGACGGCAATTTCCCGCTCTTCGAGCCCGACCCGCCCTTGCGGGCCGAGGACTTGCAGGCGGCCCTGCGCAGCATCATGGGCAAGTTCTACCAGCTTCGCTACCTGCCGGTGATCGGCTGGAACGCCCTTTCTTTCTCGGGACTGCTCTTCTTCCTGCACGACATCCGTTTCGGCTGGCGGCAGTGGTACCGTTCCTGGCGGAACACCTGGGTGCGTTTCGGCGGCTGGATAATCTTTACGCGCTGGATCCGGGCCTATGAGAAAGGCGATTTTTCCCGGCGGCTGCTTCAGGCCCGGGCGGAGTTGAAGAAGGAGTAACCGATTCGGGTGGAAGATTTTTATCCGATTGATTCCGGTCTGTTTTTCCAGTATTCCATCCAGCTGTCGCCCCGCGCCGGCCGCGCCACCGGTTCGATATCGAGGTAAAGGATTGTTTCCGCATCGACCCCGTAAGGACCCTGGAGGACCTCCCGGCCGTCCGGACCGACCGCCAGTGAGCAGCCGATGCACTTCCGGCCGGCCCAGGGGCCGCCGTTGATCGGCCCCACGCTGCTGGTCCCGACGATCCAGGTTGAGAACTCCGCGGCCACCGGTCGGTAGGACTTCCGCCAGGTATCCCCGTAAGGTTCGGCCGCGTTGTCATGCTCCCCGGGTACGGCCCAGGCGCAGGGGGAAAGGATGATCTCCGCCCCCAGGTATCCCAGCGAGCGGCTGAGCACCCGGTCCCGGGCGAAGGCGTCGGCGCAGATCATCAGGCCGACGCTTCCCAGTTCGGTCTGGATTACCGTCAGCCGATCTCCGGCCGCGTAATAGGCCTGGCCGATGGCGAGCTCGTTTACCTTCCGATGCCTGGCGAGCAGCCTTCCCCGCGGGTCGATCAGCACCGCGCTGTTGAAGATCCGTTTCCCGTCCGACTCGGTCAGTCCGGCGCAGACAAAGATTCTGCTTTCGGCCGCGGCCCCGGCCAGGGTCTGAAAGGGCAGGCCGTCCGGTATCGGTTCGGCCTCGCTCTGGCTGGCGGGGTGCGTCCAGCCGAGGTCCATCGTTTCGGGCAGGAGCGCCAGCCGGGCGCCGGCCCCGGCGGCGGCCGCGATCAGCTTCCGGGCCCGTTGGAGATTTTCCCGCTTCTTTCCGCCCTCGACCCGCATCTGGACCAGGGCCGCCTTGAATTTCATTTTGTTTGTTCTCCGTTTCCGTTTTTCGTCTTCTTCCCGACCGGGAGGTTTGGCTTGTTTAAGGGTATCATCGGCCGGAAGGCTTCAGGACCATCTTCATCAGCGGGCCGCTGGCCATTGAGGAAATCAGCGCCATGGCCACCAGGGCGACGTACACCTGGCGGTTTATGATGGCGTATTCAAGGGCCACTGAGGCCAGCAGTATTTCCATGACTCCGCGGGCGTTCATTCCGAAACCGACGGCAAGTGCCTCGCGGGGGAGCATGCCGCCGGCCCGGGCGCCGGCCCCGGAGCCCAGTATCTTTCCCGCGCTGGCCGTCAGGAGAATAAGGAGAAAGAGAGGAAGGTTGAAATCGGCGATGAAATTAGCCCGGAGTCCGATCGAGACGAAATAGAGCGGAGCGAAGAAACCGATTGCAAACCGGCCTATGATTTCATGCGCGTGGTTATTCTCTCCGCGGTCGAAATCGAGGGCCACGCCCAGGAGAAAGGCGCCGAAGATCGCGTGTATTCCGATCATTTCGGTCGACAGGGCCGCCGTCAGCATCAGGATGGTCAGGAGCATGAGACGGCTTCCGGACGGCCCGCTTTGATTCATGAATCTGGCCAGGGGGTTCCGTCCGAGTCCCCGGCCAAGGGCGAAGACCAGCCAGACGAAGACCGCGAGTTCGGCAAGCATCAGGGGCAGTTTTTGAATTTCAAGCCCCCCGGCCGGCCGGATCGCCCCGATTATCAGGGCGAAGATCGTCCAGCCGAAGAGGTCGTTTATCACGGCGGCGGTCATGATGACGTCGCCGATGGGGTCCCGGGTCAGTTTAAGATCCATCAGGATTCTGGCGATGATCGGAAGGGCGGAAATGGAAAGCGCGGTTCCCATGAAGAAGGCGAAAAGATTGATGCCGATACCGATGCGGGGAAGCCACAGCCAGTCTAACGCCTTGACCATGGCCATTCCGAAGACGAAAGGGACGACGATTCCGAACAGGCTGGTAAACAAGGCCGGCCGGCCGCTTTTTTTGAGGCCGGCCGGGTTTACTTCAAGCCCGGCGGTGAACAGGAAGAAGAGCATGCCAAGCTTGATCAGCGTTTCCCGTACAAACGCCACCTGTCCCGCCGCCGGAAAGATCGTCGCGTGAAACCCCGGGGCAATCGCTCCGAAGACGGTCGGCCCCAGAATGATTCCGCCGAGCAGTTCTCCGAAGACGGCCGGCTGACGGATTTTTTTCGCCAGCTGGCCGAAGGCCAGGGCGAACGACAGCATTAGGATCAGCTGCAGGCAGAAAAGCATGAAATCGAGGGAGTTCACGGCCTTTTGTCCTGTTTGTTTCGAGGGGTTAAAAACCGGGCCAGCCGATCTTCTTAATGCCGATCCGTAACCGGCCTTGGTTCTCCCCGGCGCTGCTCCGGGCGGCGTACCAGGGGAGAAGGTCCCGGGAACATTTTACTTCGGCGCGTTTCTTTCGGCAAGACGGCAACGTACGGAATCACGGCCGCCCGACCTCCCTTTTCCCGCTGACCCTTGACACCCTCCGGACCGGGGAGTATAATCATATAGCAATTATGCTATTTGCTTTAACCGGGGACGCATGAAGGAACTGGAAGATTTCCTGCGGGCGGTGGGCGACGACAAGCGCCTCCGCATCCTGAAGATGCTGGAACGGAGACGCCTCTGCGTCTGCGAAATCACCGCCGTGCTTGGCCTCCGGCAGCCGACCGTCTCCCGCCACCTTCGGCGGCTGGAGAAGGTGGGGCTGATCGAGCAGGAGCAGAACGGCTATTACCGGGAGTGCCGGTTGGTTTCCGGCCATCCTTTCCATGATTTGTGGATGTGGTTGAGCGAACGGCTTGAAAAGAGCGCCGAGATCCGGGCCGACGCGCGGAAGCTGGCGCGGGTCGACCGGCGCCGTCTGGCGTGCCGGGGCGGCTGATTTTTTTTGACTTGATGCATAGCCGATTGACTATTTAAAAACCCTGGAGGCAGTGGTGATGAAGACCCGTCTGAGCGAACCGGCGAAACTTCTCCTGATGCTGTCGCTCTTCCTTTTTTCCTTCTACCTGCCGGTTGACTGGCTGCCCTTCCGCAACCCGGTTTACGAGGCCTTCGCGCTCCTGAAGTGGTACGCGCGCGAACACGTCCTGCTCTGCCTGGTGCCGGCCTTCTTCATCGCCGGCGCCATCTCGGTCTTCGTCAGCCAGGCGGCCGTTCTCAAGTATTTCGGGGGCAGGGCGAACAAGTGGCTTGCCTACGGGGTGGCCTCGGTTTCCGGGAGTGTGCTGGCCGTCTGCTCCTGTACCGTCCTGCCGCTCTTCTCCGGCATCTACCGCCGGGGGGCCGGCCTGGGTCCGGCCACCGCCTTTCTCTATTCCGGCCCCGCCATCAATGTGCTGGCCATCATCATGACCGCGCGGATCCTGGGCTGGCGGCTTGGCCTGGCCCGCGCCGTCGGCGCGGTTCTCTTCAGCGTCGTTATCGGCCTGCTCATGCACCTGATCTTTTTAAAAGAGGAACAACACCGTCACCAGGCTGGCGACTTATTCACCGGGGACGAAACGGAGCGCCGCTCGCTCCGGCAGGAGACCCTTTATTTTGCCGCCCTGGTTGGTATCCTGGTCTTTGCCAACTGGTCGAAACCGCCGGCGGCGGGTCTCGGTCCCTGGGCGGTCGTTTTTCAGCTTAAATGGTTCATCACCGGTCTCCTGGGCCTGGCCCTCCTGGCGATGCTGAAGGCCTGGTTCGCAAAGGAGGAATTGACCGGATGGATCCAGGCGGCCTGGACCTTTGCCAAGCAGATCTTTCCGCTCCTCCTGGCCGGCGTTCTCGTCTCCGGGCTCTTGCTCGGGCGTCCGGGCCACGAAGGCTTGATACCGTCGCGATTCGTCGCGGCGCTGGTGGGCGGCAACTCGTTTTTCGCGAACCTGTTCGCCTCGATCGTGGCGGCCTTCATGTACTTTGCCACCCTGACCGAGGTGCCGATTCTGCAGGGATTGATCGGTTCCGGCATGGGCCAGGGGCCGGCCCTGGCCCTGCTCCTGGCCGGCCCGGCCCTCAGCCTGCCGAGCATGCTGGTCTTGAGAAGCGTGCTGGGAACGAAAAAAACGGTTGTTTACGTCCTGCTGGTCATCGGGTTATCCACCCTGGCCGGGATGCTGTTTGGGGCATTGGCCGGGTGATGATGGAGGTCCTGTTATGAAAAAAGAAGCCGGGGAGATCAGGCGGCTGGTCCGGGAGGGCTATGGCCGGGCGGTCAAACGAAAGGCGGCCGGCGCCGCTTCCGCTTGCGGCTGCTGTAATGCCGGGGCGGCGCCGGAGCGAAGCCGGCGTGCCGGTTACAGCGACAAGGAAATGAAGGCCGTTCCCGGAGGCGCCAACCTCGGTTTCGGCTGCGGCAACCCGCTGGCCGGATCGGAGATTAAAAGAGGAGAGGTCGTGCTCGATCTCGGCAGCGGCGCCGGTTTCGATGTCTTCCTGGCGGCCCGGCTGGTCGGGCCGGCCGGCCGCGTGATCGGCGTGGACATGACCCCTGCAATGGTCAGGAAGGCCGAAAGGAACGCCCGCCAGGGCCGCTTTACCAACGTCGAATTCCGACGGGGCGAGATCGAGAAGCTTCCGGTCGCGGATGCCAGCGTCGACGTGGTCATTTCCAATTGCGTCATCAATCTTTCCCCCGAGAAATTGCGCGTTTTCCGGGAGGCGTTTCGGGTCTTGAAGCCCGGCGGGAGATTGATCGTTTCGGACCTGGTTTTGAAAAAGAGGCTCCCGGATTTCCTGCGGAACTCCCTGGAGGCCTACCTGGGCTGCCTGGCCGGCGCCGTTCTGGAGAACGCCTACCTGAAGCTGATAAGGAAAGCCGGGTTCGAGGATGTTGAAATCACAGGCCGTTCCGGGTACCCGGTTGATGATTGCTTCCCGGAGGCCAGGGGCGCCGGAGACTTGATCAGCAGCTTGACGGTCAGGGCCGTTAAAAAAAACTGAAAGAAAGGACGCGATTATGAAAGTCGAAATCCTGGGTCTGGGCTGTCCGAAGTGCAAACTTTTGACCGCCAATGCGGAAAGCGCCGCCAGGGAACTCGGTCTCGAACTGGAGATCGTCAAGGTCACCGATATCAGGAAGATCTCCGAGTACGGGGTCATGATGACCCCGGCCCTGGTTGTTGACGGGGTCGTCAGGAGCGCCGGCAAGGTCCTGCCGGTCGAGGCGATCAAGAAACTGCTCCGCTGATTCCGGATGGTTTTTTTGAGACCGGGGGGGGAGAGGGCATGGAAGAAAGGAAGCGGCGGGTGCTCTTCATCTGCGTTCATAACAGCGCCCGGAGCCAGATGGCCGAGGCATTCCTGAAGCACCTGGCCGGTGACCGGTTTGAAGTCGAAAGCGCCGGCCTGGAACCCGGAATTTTGAATCCCGATGCCGTCGAGGTGATGAAAGAGGTCGGCCTGGATATCTCCCGGAATCGGACCAAAAGTGTTTTTGAATTATTGAAGGCGGGCCGTTCTTACGACTACGTGATTACGGTGTGCGACGAATCACGGGCGGGAGAGTGTCCGATCTTTCCCGGTCCCGCGGCTTCTCGATGCCACTGGACTTTCGATGACCCGTCCGCTTTTGAAGGAACCGGCGCCGAAAAACTGGAGAAGACCAGGATCGTAAGAGAGGCGATCAGGGAACGCCTGGA
>JAKJFK010000240.1 GCA_022704925.1 candidate division TA06 bacterium
GCCAGGTAGCGGGTAAAGGTCTGGCGCAGGAAGGTCTTTTCCCGCCGCTCGGCGAAGTAGTTGCGGTTGGTTTCGGCGGCGAAGGTAAGGAAGACCGCCAGGATCGGCGCGGCCAGGTCGAGCCAGAGATCTGAACGGAAGAGGCCCCAGGCGACCGCCAGGTATCCGGCCAGGATGGCCGTCAGCATCAGGGCGCGCCGGCCCAGACGGACCTGGTCGGTGGCCAGCCCGGCCAGGAGGCCGAGCAGAATCAGGATCAGCAGGCGGGCCGGAGCGCCGGGCCGGACCAGGAAGGAGCCGGACAGGATATCCTGGAGAACGCCGGCATGCAGCGCGAACATCGGAAAGACCGGGTCAACCGGCGTCGGTCTCAGGTCGCCGCCGCCGCTGACCGCCGAGCCGATCAGCACGATTTTGCCCTTCAGGGTCTCAAGCGGAAAATCGGGCTTCCGGCCGGACTGCGACTGAATATGCGAGGTCAGCAGGGTTTCCCAGGGGCACCCCTGGAAAGTGCCCAGGCCGCCGCTGAAATTGATCCGCAGTCGGCCTCTCCGGTCAACCGGCAGCATCAGCTTGCGTCCGGAGCGATCGGTGATCTCCAGGCGGTTTCCCAGAATTTGAATCGTCTCCGGCTTGATGTCAAGGTAGGCGCAGGCCAGGGCCATGCCCAGGGTGGGATAACTCTTGCCGCCGGATTCGACGAAAAGCGGCATGCCCCGGGTAACCCCGTCGGGGTCGGGCGGAGCGTTTATGATGGCCAGGTTGCCGGGTTCCTTCCGGAATTGGGCCAGCGGAAAGACCGGATCCTCACCGGCCGGCAACCGACCGGGTTTCTCTTCGATCTTCCGAAAGTAAGCGGCCAGGAAGAGATTCCTGGACTCCGAGATGGACTGGGCCAGCATGCGGTCTTCGTCAGGATTGGAGGCCTTCTCGGTGAAAAGGATATCAAATCCGACGGCGCGCGCCCCCGATTTTCCGAGTATTTCGAGCATCTGGGCGTGCAGGTCCCGGGACCAGGGCCATTGTCCGATCCTGGCCAGCGAATGGTCGTCAATCGCAACCAGAAAGATGGCCGGATGGGCCGGCCGGGGCGGCCGGCTTCGGAATCGGAGATCCAGCGAGGCCAGTTCCAGGCTGTTCAGGAGCGGAATTTGAAAGAGGATGAAGAGCAGCAAACCGATACCGGCGCCCAGGAGGGCCCCGGCCGGTATCGGCAACCCCGGCCGGGTTTTATCCTCTCTTTTCAGCTTCGTCATCTGGCTCTCGGTAAGGAAGCGTGAGGGTGAAGGTGGTACCGGCCCCCACCCGGGATTTTATCCGGATCCGGCCTTTGTGTTCCCGGATGATCTTGTCGACCACCGCCAGGCCCAGCCCGGTACCGTGACTGCCCTTGGTGGTGAAGAACATGTTGAATATCTCTGATATCTTGTCGGCCGGGATGCCGCAGCCGTTGTCGCCGATGTCGATGTCCAGTTTCCGCCCGCTGCGGCGGCTGGCCAGGGTGATCAGCCCGCCCTCGGCCGGCAGCGCATCCAGGGCATTGTTGAGCAGGTTCAGGATTGCCCGTTCCATGCCGGCCGGATCCAGCAGCGCCGTGCCGATCCGGTCGTCCAGGGCCAGCCGGCAGGCGGCCTTCTGGTCGGCCAGTTTTTCGGCGTAGAGTCCGGCCGCCTCGGTGAGCACCTGGTTGATGTTGGTCGGCCTCAGGCTGGGTCCCCGTTCCCGGGCGTAGTTGAGCATATCCAGCACCAGGTCGGAGACCTTGCCGATGTTTTTCTTGACCATCCGCCAGCCGGTCTGCAAGGTGTCGACATCCTCGTCGACCAGGGACTGGTCAACCAGTTCCACCCCGCCCTGAAGCCCGGCCAGGATATTCTTGATGTCATGGGAGAGCCCGGCGATGGTCTGGCCGATGGCCGACATCCGCTCCGATTTCAAGCTCTGGGCGTAGAGCTGGGCGTTTTCGACCACCACCGCCGCCTGGCTGGCGATGATTTCGGCCAGGGCCTGGTCCTGGTTATTGAAGGGGCGGCCGCCGCGTTTGTTCAGTATTTCGAGAACCCCCAGCAATTTATCCTTGTGCCGGACCGGCACGGCCAGGATGGAGGTGGTGCGAAAACCGCTCCTGGCGTCCATGCCGGAGAAGAAACGCCGGTCGCGATAAACATCCCGGATGTTGATCGTCTTCCCGGAAGCCGCGCAGTTTCCGGCGATACCCTGGCCGAGCTTGACCCGTTTCTTACGGATCCGGCCGCCTTTTGCGCCCAGGGCGATCTCGAAGTAGAGTTCTTTTTTCT
>JAKJFK010000041.1 GCA_022704925.1 candidate division TA06 bacterium
AAAAACCCGCCAGGACAACCTTGAATGATTTCATCTTCCGTCTCCCCGGGATTTTTGAGAGAAGATTCGGGCGTCTCCTGTCACTTCACTCGGCGGGTTTCTCCTTGTTCCTTTTTTCCAAAATCCGCGTCAACTCTCTTCTGGCGTCGTTCAGTCCGCTTCTCATCATGGCGGTATTTTTACGGGCCGCCTTTGTGTTTTCGTCCAACGGTTTTTCCTTTTCGAAAATTTTATTGACCTGTTCCCACCAAAAATTATCGGCGAACGCCGCGTCGGCGGCATCCAGTTCCGCTATCGCCCATTCGTAATTCTTCGTTAGCATGGCGAGCATCGCGCCGCTGCCGCGTTCGGCCACGGCGGCGTAGAGTTTCTTCTGCTCTTCCGTGTCGGCCGGGGCCGGTTGACCTTTTTTGGCCCAATAAAGGTACATCCCCATCATTCGAGTCGTCTCCTGGATATCCCGGTCGTTCCGATTCAGGGTAGACGCATTATAAAACAGATTATCCGCCGTCGTGACGTCCCCCTTGCGAAGCGCCACGGTCGCATCTAAGAAGGACATCCGGGCGTTGAGGAACTGCTCGCGTTCTGCCTGGGTTTTGGCGGCGTCTTCGCGCATCTTGATCATATCTTTGGTGAGGTCCATGGCGTTGCGCACCAGGGGGTTGTCGGGATTCTCCGTTTCGGCCCGCTTGAAGAACTCGAGGGCGGCGGCGGGGTTGTGCTTCTTCAATTCCTCAAAGCCCCTGTCGTAATCCTCCCCCTTTGGCGTGCAGGTGCCCGGCTGGACCAGGAAGACCCGCGGTTTTCCCTTGACCACGTACGGATCAACCGAGATGGGTTTGTTGGGATCGAGAAAGGTGAGGTCCACCACCGAGGAGTCGCCATAGCCGGTTCCCGCTCCGGATCCCACCCTCGATGTTCCGCCGACGGAGGTGCCGGCCGAACCTTTGCCGCCGACTTCCGCGGCGAACTGGTCGAGCATTTTTTCCAGTTTCGGCTTCACGCCGGCAAGCCGGGTTTCATCGCCCAGAAGCTCTTTGGCGGCTTGCAGACAGTTTTTGATGTTTAGGTTGCCCGGATCGTAGGTCAGCGCCTCCTCATATCGCTGGGCGGCGAGCCGGTAATTTTTCGTATGATAGGCCTTATGTCCCAGTTCGGTGAGCGTTATGGAGATGTTTTTACGGATTGTCTGGTCGTCGGGATTCAGGCGCAGGGCTTCCAAATAAAGCCGGTAGGCGGTTTCCCGGTCGCCCTTTTTGGCGTATTCCACCGCCTTGTTATTGACCTCCGTGGCTTTTTCCTCCCTGGTTTTGTCCGCGCCCAGAAGATGGAGGATGTTATTGAATAAATTGGTGAAGCTGTAATCTCCTCCATCGCCGGAGGATGATCCGCTGTCACCGGACCCGGTAATCGAGCCGCCACCGCCGAAATACTGCTGGTTAACCGATTCCGCCTCCGCCCGGGTCGAATAGGGGCCGAGGCGGGAGGTGCCGACGGTGCTTTGGCCGGCCCTGGGAACTTCAATATACCACTCGGCTTTCAAGAGCGCGGGAAATAATGTGATTCCCAATAAAAGGCAGCCGGCGAAGAGAAGGGCACGAGAAAGGTTGATCAACGAAGACGGGATTCGGGCGTCTGAAGATCGGATTTTCATTCTTTCCCCCTTTCCATAAGAAACGGCCTTTTGAGAAAAACGCCACTTCGAAAAAGGGACAAACTTATCGAGTTGGGGCAAGGTCCCACAACCGGGTGTCAGGTCAGGAGAAGCATCGCTGGAAGCAGGTTGGCGCGGGGAAGAAGAAGCGGGTGCGAGTCGGGGCGCGGGATCGTCCGGTAAAAACCTTCTTTTAATTGTAATTTGCCGGCCATTCAAGGCCTTTTCAATAACGACCTAAACATTGTTTTTCTTTCGTTTTTTATTTATACCACTGCAAAAGGGTTTTGTCAAGTTTACAAGGCGGGTTTTGCATGCGGGGCTTTTCTTTAGGCTTGCCTTTCGTCCGTTTCCTTTAAGCCGTGAAGCGTGCTTCGCTCTGCTTCACGGCCCGGTTGTTTCTGAATCTCTCTTCAGACGAATCCGCCGGCGCCCAAACAAACGGCTTCGGCGGGGAAACACTGGCCGTTAATCACCACCTCCGCCATCCTCGCCGTTGCCTTTCGTCTGTTCCCCTTAAGCGGCGTTTTTCGGTGAGCGCCGCTTGCGTAGCGATGGCTACAAAACAAGCCGGGCGAGACAATGAGTAGCCGGGGCCCGGATCCGCCTTACCAGGCCCGGGAACACGGCGAGGCTCGTTGTCGAGCGGCGTAGTTTTGCCTTTGCCTCGTTTTTGCTTTTCGTCTGTTCCCCTGAAGCCGAGGGCCCGGAACGAGGCGAGTCGTGAAGCCGCGGCCTCGGGAAAGAAGCTTAAAAGCGACAGCGGTCCGGCATCGATATCCTCCCGCGGCTCCTGTCTGAGCCAGGCCGCGACGGCCGCCTTCCGGCCCCAAGCGGACGGCGAGTTAGCCGCGCGCCGGATTTAAGCGTACCTTTCCACCGCGGCGGAGCGCCCGAGTCGAGTCCGGACCCTCGGCGCCCCGAACCGAAGACCGCCGCGCTTTCTTGCCTTCAAGCCCCGGCTTGGGTTATAATTTCCCGGGTTCTTTTTTAAATAATATGACATTATTCAGCCGGGTAAGGGTCGCGATTAACCTGCTGCTGCTGATCGCGGCCGTGGCCGGGCTGGCGGCGGCCCGGGTTTACCGGGAGCGCTACCTCCGCGAGAAGGCGGCCCGGGTTCAGTCGGCCCGGAGTTCGGCCGATTACTTCCTCTCCGGCGCCCAGGAGCAGTTGCTCCTGGCGGCAATGTCGGTCAAGCGCGATAACTTCGCGGCAGCCGCGCACCAGGTCAGGGAGGCCCGGCGCGGCCTGGAGGCCTTCCGGTCTGCGGCCGGTGAGGCCGGGCCGCCGGATCTCCTGGGGCCCCTGGCGGCCATCGAGGCCGGGATCGCCGGGGTCAGGCCGGCCGTCCAGGACCTGATTCTGGATCTGGCCGGCGAAATTTCAGAGTTTCGATCCGACCTTTCCGGCCCGGAGCCGGCCCGGCCGGGCAGTTAAATTGGGGCGTTGGTCCAGTGGTAAAGACAACGGTCTTTCAAGCCGTTAACACGGGTTCAATTCCCGTACGCCCCGCTTCTCCCCCGCCTTGCTCCGGCGGGGACCGGTTTTTTGCCCGCCTTCCCCGCCGTTGTCTTTTGCGAACAGGACGGAGAAACTGAATGGGATTTCTGGTCTTCCTTTTCGGCGCGGTCTTCGGCAGTTTCCTGAACGTCTGCATCTACCGGATGCCCTTGAGTCTCTCCATCGTCAAGCCCAACTCCTTCTGCCCGGGCTGCAAGAAGCCGATCAAGTGGTTCGACAATATACCGATGCTCAGCTACCTGATGCTTTCCGGGCGCTGCCGCCACTGCCGCAAGCCGATCAGCCCACGCTACTTCCTGGTCGAACTGCTTACGGCCGCCCTCTTTCTCTTTCTTTACTGGCAGTTCGGGCTGGACGTCCGCTTCTTCGTTTTCGCGCCCTTCGTGATGGCCCTGATCCTGGTCTCCTTCATCGACTGGGACCACTACCTGATTCCCGATTGCATCGTGCTGCCGGGGATCCCGATCGGCCTGCTGCTGAATTTTTTCTTCCCGGTCCTGGCCGGTTTGAACGCCTGGCTTCCGGCCCTCCGGGACGCCTTTATCGGCGTTCTGGTCGGCGGCGGCTTCCTGCTGCTCCTGGGCTGGCTGGGCACGCTGGCCTTCAAGAAGGACGCCATGGGCGGCGGCGACGTGAAGCTGCTGGCCATGATCGGCGCCTTCCTGGGCTGGAAGTCGGTGCTGATGACGCTCTTCTTCGGTTCACTTTTCGGCAGCGTGGTCAGCCTGGCGCTTATCGCCGCCGGGGTGAAGAAGCGCGACGAGTACATTCCCTTCGGTCCCTACCTTTCGCTGGGCGCGGTGCTCGCGCTCTTTTTCAGGGGCGGGACCTTCCTGGGGTTCCCGGTCTGATCCCGGGCGGGCCCGCGGCCGGGAGAAGCGGCGATGGCCGATTTTGAAACCTCGGTTCGTTACCTGAAGGGGGTGGGTGAGCAGCGGGCCCACCTGCTGGAGAAGATCGGCGTCCGCATCCTTTTCGACCTGGTTTACTACTTTCCTCGCCGTTACGAGGACCGCAAGAAGATCACCCCGGTGGCCGAAACGGTGCCGGGCCAGCCGGCCACCATCTGCGCCACGGTGCTTACCAGCGGCAGCAAGAGCGGCTGGCGCGGCAAGCAGATTTTCACCGCCGCCCTCTCCGACGACACCGGCCTCATTTACGCCACCTTCTTCAACCAGGGTTACCTCAAGGACGTGCTGGTCCCGGGCTGCCGGGTGCTCCTCTCGGGCCGTCCCTCCATCTACCAGGGCGAGAAGAGCATGATTCACCCGGTCTTCGAGGTGCTGAAGGAGGGGACGGGCCGCCCTACCGAGGCGGGCCGGATCGTGGCCCTTTACCGGCCGCCGGAGGGGTTGAGCCAGCGCGCCTTTCACCTGATCATGCTGTCGGCGCTGCGGGAACTGGGGTCGGAGGTGAAAGAGGTGGTCCCCTTCGCCGAGCGGCAGCGGCTCAACCTGGGCAACCTCCGCCACGCCCTCAAGAATATCCACTTTCCGGTTTCGGAGACGGACCTCCGGAAGGCCCGGGAGTACCTGATCTTCGAGGAGTTCTTCCTGCTGGCGGCCGCCCTGCGCAAGCGGCGGCTGGACAGCCGGGGAGTGGCGGGTGGACCGGGCCCGGAGGGTCCGGCCGGGGGCGACCCGGCCGCTTTTATCTCCGATTTCCAGGCCCTGCTCTCCTTTCCGCTCACCGAGAGCCAGCGCCGGGCCCTGGCCGAGATCGGCGCCGACCTGGGGAAGGGCTACCCGATGCACCGGCTCCTGACCGGCGAGGTCGGTTCGGGCAAGACGCTGGTGGCCGCCGGCGCCATCTTCCGGACTGTGCGCTCCGGCGGCCAGGCGGCCCTGCTGGCGCCGACCGAGATACTGGCCGAGCAGCACTTCATGACCCTGCAGCGCCTCTTTGCCCGGGCCGGCTGGGAGGTCGGTCTGCTGGTGAACGGCCTGGAGGCGGCCGAGAAGGCCCGGGTGGCCGAGAAACTGGCCGCCGGCGAGATCCCGGTGGTGGTCGGCACCCACGGCCTGCTCTCGGAGCGACTGAAGTTCCGGCGGCTGGCCCTGGCCGTGATCGACGAGGAGCACAAGTTCGGGGTTAACCAGCGGGAGGAACTGGGGGAGAAGGGGCGGGAGGTGAACCTGCTGCTGATGAGCGCCACGCCCATCCCCCGGACCCTGGCCCTGACCCTTTACGGAGACATCGAGGTGAGCAGCCTCTCGCCCCGGGTCTCCCGCCGGGTGGCCACCTATCTCTTCAACCGGCTGGAGCGCGAGGCGGCCTACCGGCTCTTTGACCGCTACATACGCAGCGGCCAGACCGGCTACCTGGTGGCCAGCCGTCTGAAGGACGGCGAGGATTCTTTCGGGGCCGAGCACATTTACCGCGACGCGCTCGGCTTGTACCCGCACTGGAAGCCGGCCCTGCTGCACGGCCGGCTGCCGCTGGCCGAGAAGCGTCGGGTGGTTGAAGGTTTCCGTTCTGGGGAATTCCAGGTCCTGGTGGCCACCTCGGTGATCGAGGTGGGCATCGATCTGCCGGAGGCCAGCATCCTGCTGATCGACGATGCCGAACGGTTCGGCCTCTCCCAGTTGCACCAGATGCGCGGCCGGATCGGCCGCCAGGCCCAGGAGGCCCTCTGCCTGGTGATCGGCGACTCCGGGGCCCCGGAATCCTTTGAACGGCTGCAGCTTTTCGCCCAGACGGCCGAGGGGGAGGAACTGGCGGCCGAAGACCTGGTCCTGCGGGGTGAAGGCGAGATCATGGGCGAACGGCAGCACGGCCTGCCGCCCCTGCGCATCGCCGACCTCCGGCGGGACCTGGAGCTGCTTAACACCGCCCGGGACGTCGCCTTCCGGCTGCTGGACGGCGATCCGGGCTTGACCGGCCAGCCGCAGCTCCGGGAACGGCTGGCCAGGCAGGGTTTATGGGAAGGCTGAACGTAAAAGATGATTTGCTGATTCTGATCCCGGCCTACAACGAGGCCGCGTTCATTACCGGGGTGGTGGCCGCGGTCCGGCCGCTGGCGGCCCGGGTCCTGGTGGTTGACGACGGTTCCGGCGACCGGACGGCGGAACTGGCCGCCGCGGCCGGCGCCGAAGTCGTCCGCCACCCGGTCAACCGGGGCAAGGGGCGGGCTCTGCAGACCGGGTTCCGCTACGCCCTGGATAAGGGCTACCGGGTGGTCCTGGTCATGGACGGCGACGGGCAGCACCATCCGGAAGACATCCCCGGCCTCCTCGAGCGGTTCCAGCGGGGCGGGGTCGGGGTGGTGGTTGGCTGCCGCCCCCGGAATCTCGCCAACATGCCCCTGGACCGCTTTCTGACCAACTGGTTCACCTCGGCCCTGGTCTCCCTGCTGGCCGGCCAATGCATCCGGGACAGCCAGTGCGGCTTCCGGGTCTTCGATTCCCGGGTCTTTCCGGCCCTCTCCTTTTCGACCGGCCGTTTCGATACCGAGTCCGAGGTGCTGGTGGAGGCGAGCCGGGCCGGATTCCGGATCGCCTCGGCGCCGGTGCGCACCATCTACGGCCAGGAGAAGAGCAAGATCAACCCGCTGGTCGACACCCTGCGCTTCTTCCGTTTCTGCCTGCGGATGTTGGGCCGCATCTGCCTCGGCCGCGCCTGTCCGAGATGAAAACGGTGGATTTCGAGGCCGCCCGCCGCCTGATGGTGGAACGGGACCTGGCCGGCCGGGGTATCCGGTCGCTCCCGCTGCTGGAGGCCTTCCGGAGCGTGCCGCGCGAAATTTTCGTCCCGGAAAATTATCGGGACCGGGCCTATGCCGACTGCCCGCTGCCGATCGGCGAAGGCCAGACCATCAGCCAGCCCTACATGGCGGCCCTGATGATCGAGGCGCTCGATTTGAAGGCCTCGGACCGGGTCCTGGAGGTGGGTTCCGGCAGCGGTTACGTGGTGGCCCTCCTGGCCCGGCTGGTGTCCCGCGTTTATGGTATCGAACGCCACCCTTCGTTGGCCTCGGAATCGGCCGTTCGCCTGGAGCGGCTGGGCGTAAGCAATGCCGAGATCCGCGCCGGCGACGGCACCCGCGGCTGGCCGGAGGCGGCCCCCTTCCAGGCCATCCTGGTCAGCGCGGCGACCGGCCGGCCGCCGCGGGCGCTGCTCGAGGAACTGGACGAGGGCGGCCGCCTGGCGGTTCCGGTCGGCACTCCGGAGCTCCAGGAATTGCAGCTGTTGCGCCGGACGGCCGGCCGGATCAGGACCGAGCACCTGGGCGGCTGCCGCTTCGTGCCTTTGATCGGAGAGAACGGATGGGAGCCGGAATCAAATATCTGACCACTCTCGGAATAAGCCTGCTGCCGATATTCGAGTTGCGCGGCGCCATTCCCTGGGGGATTCTCAAAGAGCAACTGCCCTGGACCCGGGTGGTCCTGGTGGCGGTCATCGGGAACTTCCTGCCGGTGATTCCCCTTTTCCTGGGCATCGAGCGGCTGGCCGCCTGGCTGGGCCGTTTCCCGGCCCTGGCCCGGTTCTTCGGCTGGTTCTTCGAGCGCACCCGGCGCCGGAGCCGGGCGGTCGCCTGTTCCGAGTTCATCGGACTGGCGGTCTTTGTCGGCATTCCCCTGCCGATGACCGGCGCCTGGACCGGCGCGGTGGCCGCCAGCCTGCTGCGCATCCCCTTCCGGCGGGCGGTTTCGGCCGTCGGCCTGGGCATCCTGATGGCGGCGGCGGTCGTGACCCCGATCACCCTGGGGATCCGCTACGGGTGGAGCCGCCTCTCGCCGGAAATCATCCGGCTCTTCATCAAGTACTGACCGCCACCGGCCGCCGAACATGAAACGCTTCCGTTGCTACTTCTCCGGGCGGGTCCAGGGCGTCGGGTTCCGCTTTTACGTCGAGCGGGCCGCCCTCGGTTTCCCGGGTCTGACCGGTTTCGTCCGGAACCTGGCCGACGGCCGGGTGGAGGTGGTGGCCGAGGCCGAGGGTCCGGTGCTCGACGCCTTCCTCGAAGCCCTGCGCGGCGGCGACCTGGGGCGCAACGTGCGGCGCCTGGAGGTGCTGGAGGAGAAGGCGACCGGCGCCTTTGCCGACTTCCGGATCACTTTTTAAACCGGGTTCTCTCCGTCGGATTGACCGGTCCGGTTCGAGCCCTCAAGCCCCTCCTGGAGCCTCTTTCCCGTGCCGGCGCCCCTTGATTGCCAACCGGTATGGGCCTGTGCTATATTGAAAATAAAGGGTTTCCCGGAGTTCCGCCGGGAGGCCGGATCAGCATGGATACGATCGAAATCGTCACCTCGAAACCGCGGGAGTTCCTGGAGGTTACCGGCCGGATCACCGCCCGCCTGGCCGCCAACGGCTGGCGGGACGGGGTTCTGCACCTCTTCGTGCCCCATACCACGGCCGGCCTCTTCGTCAACGAGCACGCCGATCCGGACGTGGCCCGGGACATCGAGTCCCTGGCCGGGGAACTGGTTTCGGACCGGTTTCCGTATCGGCACGCCGAGGGCAACAGTCCCGGCCACGTGAAGTCGGTCCTCTTCGGGATTTCGCTGGCGCTGATCGTCGAAGACGGCCGCCTGGTCCTGGGGACCTGGCAGGGCGTCTTCTTCGCCGAGTTCGACGGCCCGCGCCGCCGGAAACTCTTTCTCAAGTTCATGAAATCCTGAATCGAACCGGAGGTTTGCCATGGCCAGCCGCAAGAAGAATCCGGACCTGAACGAACTGATAACCTTCACTCCCGGCGGCATCCTGAGCCGGGTGGTCCTGGAGGGGGAACACCTGGAGGCAACCCTCTTCTGCCTGGCCGCCGGCAGCGGGATCTCCGAGCATACCGCCGGCCGGGAAGCGGCCATCACCGTGCTTCGGGGCCGGGGCGTCTTCGTTCTCGAGGGGCGCCGGATAAGCATGAGTCCGGGCGTCTTCATCTCCATGAAGCCGGGCGCCCCGCACTCGCTCAAGGCGACCGAGGACCTGGCCTTTCTCCTGATGCTGGGAAGTTGAAGCCCGCCCGGCTTCCGGGCCCGGATTTTTTGACCACCATGGACAAGCAGTCGGCCGAGAAAAGAATCGCCGCCCTGGTTGAAACGATCAACCGGCACAACCACCGTTATTACGTCGAGGCCAACCCCGTCGTCAGCGACGCCGAGTACGACGGCCTGGTGCGCGAACTCAAGGAACTGGAAGGCCGCTTTCCGGAACTGCAAAGAACCGATTCGCCGACGCTGAGAGTGGGCGGCCAGCCCCTGGACGGTTTCCGGACGGTCGAACACCTGCGGCCGATGCTCAGCCTGGAGAACGGCTATTCGGAAGCCGAGGTCCGGGAATTCGACCGGCGGCTGGCCCGGCTCCTGGAGACGGACGAGATCGAGTACGTGGTGGAGTTGAAGGTTGACGGGGTGGCCCTGTCGCTGGTCTACGAATCTGGCCGCCTGTTGCGGGCGGTCAGCCGGGGGGACGGCTGGCGCGGGGACGACGTGACCGCCAACATCCGGACCATCAGGACGATCCCGCTGGCCATACCCTATGCCGGCCGCCTCGAGGTCCGGGGCGAGGTTTACCTGACCCGTGCGGATTTCGCCCGGATCAACCGGGAGCGCCTCGAATCGGAGGAGCCGGTTTTCGCCAACCCGCGCAACGCGACGGCCGGCTCGCTCAAGCTGCTTGATTCCCGGGAGGTGGCCCGGCGCCGCCTTCTCTTCTTCGCCTGGGCCGGTTTCCCGGAGCCGGAACTGGCGAGCCACTGGGAGACGCTCGAATTTCTCGGCCGGAATTTCTTTCCGGTCAACCCGAACATCAAGCTGGTCCGGGGCGTAGGGGCGCTTCTGGATGCCTGCGCCTTCTGGGCCGAGCGCCGCCGCCAGTTGTCCTATGAAACCGACGGCCTGGTCTTCAAGGTGAACCGCCTGACCGTCCAGGCGGCGGTCGGTTCGACCTCCAAAAGCCCGCGCTGGGCGCTGGCCTACAAGTTTCCGGCCGAGCAGGCCACCACGCGGATCCTGGACATCCTGTCCCAGGTGGGGCGGCTGGGAACGATTACTCCGGTGGCCGTGCTGGAGCCGGTCCGGCTGGCCGGCACCACGGTCAGTCGGGCCTCGCTGCACAACCAGGACGAAATCCGGCGGCTCGGCGTCCGGATCGGCGACCGGGTCTTCATCGAAAAGGCCGGCGAGATCATACCGCAGGTGGTCAAGGTCATTACCGAACTCCGGACGGGAACCGAACGGGAGTTCGAATTTCCGAAGTTCTGCCCGGCCTGCCGGGGGCCCCTTTCGCGGGCGGAGCAGGAAGTGGCGGTGCGCTGTACCAACCCGGGCTGTCCGGCCCAGGTCAAGGAGCGGATCCTGCATTACGCCGGCCGGGAGGCCATGGACATCGAGGGACTGGGCGTGGAACTGGTCGACCGCCTGGTGGACCTGGGACTGGTAAAGGATGCCGCCGGCCTCTACCGGCTGACCCCCGGCCAGCTGGTTAACCTGGAACGGCTGGGTGAAAAATCGGCCGGGAAGCTGCTGGCTTCCATCCAGGCCAGCCGGGAGCGGCCGCTCGCCCGCCTGATTCACAGCCTTGGTGTCCGTCACGTCGGACTCCGGGCGGCCGAGGTCCTGGCCGGACGGTTTGCCTCTCTGGATGAGCTGGCGGCCGCCCCGGAGGCGGATCTGACCGCCATCCACGAAATCGGGCCGGTGATCGCCGGCAGCCTGGCGGACTACTTCCGCAATCCGGACAACCGGCGGTT
>JAKJFK010000241.1 GCA_022704925.1 candidate division TA06 bacterium
CCGCCGTCAACGACCTGGTACGCTACGCCCGGAAGATCTTCGTGGTCAACATCGCCGCCCGGATCCAGGCCGATCCGATCCTGGTGGAAAAGGCGCGCGCCTTCGGCCGGGTGGAGTTCCTCGAGGAAGCGGAGGTAGCCGAAATCCGCGGCCGGGAACGGGTGGAAGGCATAAGAGTTATTTCCAGGAAGACCGGCGTGGAAAGCGACCTGGCCGTGACCGGGGTTTTCGTGGAGATCGGGCTGGTTCCCAACACCGATTTCCTGGACGGATTCCTGGCTCTGAACAAGCAGGGCGAGGTGATCGTGGATTGTTTCTGCAACACCAGCCGGGCCGGCATTTTTGCCGCCGGTGACGTGACCACCGTCCCCGAGAAGCAGATTATCGTGGCCGCCGGGGAGGGGGCCAAGGCGGCCCTGACCGCTTACAAATACCTGCTCAACCGGGAGGGATGAGAATGGCGCTTTTGAAACCCGAGGTGGCCGAGAAAGTCCGCCTGCTCCTGGATCAGCTGCCGTCGGCGGCGAGGCTGGTCGTCTTTACCCAGGAGCTGGAGTGCAGCCATTGCCTTCAGAACCGGCAACTGATGGAGGAACTGGCCGGGCTCTCCGGCCGGCTGAGCCTGGAGGTCCGGAATTTCCTGCTGGAGTCGGAGGCGGTCCAGCGTTACGGAGTGGACAAAATTCCGGCCACCGCCGTGGTCGGCGACCGCGATCGGGCCATTCGTTTTTACGGGATCCCGGCCGGTTATGAATTTACTTCGCTGGTGGAGGCGATCCGGATGGTGGCCGCCGGTGATTCCGGCCTGCAGCCGGAGACCCGGAGCCGGCTGGCGGCACTCGTCAAGCCGGTCCACATCCAGGTGTTCGTGACCCTTACCTGTCCCTACTGCCCGATGGCGGTGAAACTGGCCCATCAGTTTGCCTTCGAGAGCGACCTGGTTCGGGCCGACATGGTCAACATAGGCGATTTTCCGCACCTGGCCCAGCGTTACGGGGTGATGAGCGTGCCCAAAGTGGTAATCAATGAGACGGTCAGCGTCGACGGCGCCCTGCCCGAGCCGCTCTTTCTGGAACACCTGCTGCGCACCCAGGTTCCGCCCCCGGAAGCGCCGATCGCCCTTTAGCCGGCCGGATTACTGCCAAATGGCGGCGTCGGTTATCGGCCGTCCCGCTCTGTTCCTACTTTCCCGCCTTGTCCTGTTTTTCCACCTGCTGGTGGATACGGGCCAGCCAGAAGGAGCCGGCCAGGATGGCCAGTCCTCCCGCCAGGGCCAGTCGGCCGGGCAGGGTGCCGAAGACCAGGAATGAGGCCGGTATTACCAGCAGCGGCTGAACGTTGAGTATCACGCCGGTCCGGGAGAGTTCCCAGTGGCGGTAGGAATGGAATACCAGCAGGAAGCCGAGAAAGGGAGCGAAGCCGGCCCCGATGATCGTGGCCAGCCAGCAGCCGGCCGGGACTTGAAAATCCAGCCGGCTGGAAAGGGACCAGAGGAGTACGACCAGAAAGGCCAGGCCGTTGCGGTAAGCCAGCATGGTTCGGGGAGAAATCCGGTCCAGGCCGCCCTTGGCCAGTAGGTGCTGAAAGGCGGTGGCCAATCCGGCCAGCAGGATGAGAAGGATTCCCAGCGAAACCCGGCCACCGCCTCCGGTGGCGCTCAGGAATCCCCCGGCTACCATCAGCGCCACCGGGGCCGCTTCCCGGCGCTGAAACCGTTCCGAAAGAAAGAGGCCGCCCATCAGGATGATCAGCAGGGTTTCGAATCGTCCGAAGAAGGCGGCCAGCGACGGGTCAAGCCTCTTGAGGCCGGACCAGCCCCAGATCATGCCGGCGCCGGTGGCCGCGCCCATGGCGATGGTCCGGAGCCAGAGTTCCCGTGGCAGTCGGAGTTTCCGCCAGCCGTCCCGGAGAAACAGGTAGCCCAGGGTCAGAATTGTTGCGGTCGCCGTCCAGACCAGGCTGAAGGTGACCGGGTCGAAGGCCGTCAGGCTGATTTTGGCGCAGATGAAGCCGATTGTCAGGGCCAGGTTGCCGGCCAGCGCGTAAGCCAGGCCTTTGCCCGGATTTCGAACCGGATCCGGGCCGTTCATTCCGGACGCGGCCGGGGATAATCCTTCAGCGGCCAGCGGCCGGACGGCCGGACTTTTTCGTGCAGGATCTGGCTGACCGCCTTCAATCCCCGCGGGTTTCCCGAGAAGATCAGCAGCACCGTGTCGCAGAACATCAGTTTTTTGCAGAGATACGGGTTGTTGGTGACGACGATGACCGGCTTGCCCAGCCGGGCGATCTTCCGG
>JAKJFK010000242.1 GCA_022704925.1 candidate division TA06 bacterium
TTTCCGGCTGCAGCGGCCGCCCGTCGAGTGTTACCGCCTGCCCCGGTTCGACTTCGAACGAGGGTTGAAGGACCGTTTTCCCGTCGACGGCGGCCCGGCCGGATTTGACCAGCTCGGCGCTCCGGCGCCGCGAGGCGACCCCGGCGCGGGCCAGGTAAAGATTCAATTTCATGGGCGGTTGAGTCGTTTTTTCCTTGACTGAATAAGGGTCCAGGCGATATTCTATTGTATAATTATAACCCGGGGGCGGATCCTTTTGGAAGCCGGGCCAGGACGGGAGACAAAGTGAAATCGGTGACCGAACATCTTTCCTTCTGCACCAAGCAGCGCCGGGAGTTCGTGAATATAACCGAGCGCATCCAGACGCTGGTGGTAAGAAGCGGCATCAGGGAGGGGCTCTGCCTGGTAAACTCCATGCACATCACCTCCAGCGTTTTCATCAATGACGAGGAACCCGGGCTGAAGCGCGATTTCCAGCAGTGGCTGGATCGGCTGGTTCCCGAGGACCCGTCGCTCTATTACCACAGCCGGACCGGCGAGGATAACGGCGCGGCCCACCTGAGGCGGACCATCATGGGGCGCGAGGTCGTTATCGGGGTCACCGGGGGCCAGCTGGACCTGGGGCCCTGGGAGCAGATTTTTTACGGGGAGTTCGACGGCCAGCGGCCCAAGCGGGTGCTGGTCAAGATCATCGGCGCCTGAGAAGAAATCGGAGGGGGAATCGAAGTGACTTCGCGCGAAAGGGTGATCAAGGCCGTCAACCACCAGGAAGCGGACCGGGTGCCGCTGGACCTGGGCGCCAGCCCGGTAACCGGGATGCACGTGAGCACCGTCTACCGGCTCCGCCAGGCCCTGGAACTGGATCCGCCCGGCACGCCGGTCAAGGTGGTCGAACCGCTCCAGATGCTGGGCGAGATCGGGGACGACCTGCGGGAGGCCCTGGGAGTGGACACGGTCGGCCTCCAGGTTCCGGTGACCAACTTCGGTTTTCGTCTCGAGGGCTGGAAGGAATGGCGCCTCTTCGACGCCACCCCGGTGCTGGTGCCGGCCGGCTTCAACACCGAGCCGGAGCCCAACGGCGACATCCTGCTTTATCCGCACGACGACCGCTCGGTGCCGGCCAGCGGCCGGATGCCCAAGGACGGCTGGTACTTCGACGCCATCGTCCGCCAGCCGCCGCTGGACGAGAACAACCTGAAGGTCGAAGACAACCTCGAGGAATTCGGTCCGGCCTCCGGGGAGAACCTGGCCTGGCTGAAGGCCGAGGCCGAACGTCTTTACACCCGGACCGACCGGGCCATCCTGGCCAACTTCGGCGGCACCTCCTTCGGCGACATCGCCCGGGTACCCGGGACCGCCTTGAAGCATCCCCGGGGCATCCGCGACATGGCCGAGTGGTACATGAGCCTGGCCAGCCGGCCGGAACACCTTTACCGGATCTTCGAGAAACAGTGCGAAATAGGACTGGCTAACCTTGAAAAGTATTACCAGGCGGTCGGCGACCGGGTGACGGCGGTCATGATCAGCGGCACCGATTTCGGCGCCCAGCACGGACCCTTCATCTCCCCGGCCACCTACCGGAAGCTCTTCCAGCCCTTTCACCGCCAGGTCAACGACTGGGTTCATCGCCACACACCCTGGAAGATATTCATTCATACCTGCGGTTCGGTGCGCGACCTGCTGCCCGACCTCTGCGACGCGGGTTTCGATATCCTGAACCCGGTCCAGACCTCGGCGGCCCGCATGGATCCGGCCGAGTTGAAACGGGAATTCGGAAGCCGGCTGGTCTTCTGGGGCGGCGGCCTCGACACCCAGCGGGTGCTTCCGTTCGGTTCCCCGCGGGAGGTGACCGACCAGGTCAGGGAACGTCTGCGCACCTTCGGCGCCGGCGGCGGTTTCGTCTTCAACACCGTCCACAACGTCCAGGCCCGGGTGCCGGTCGAGAATGTCCTGGCCCTTTACCAGGCGGTCCGCCGCCACGGCGTTTATCCGCTTGATTGAATGGGGTTGGCATGAAATACGGCGCCGGTGAAATCGGACGGGTCTTCGTCATCCGCCTGGAGGATGGCGACCGCCTCCCGGAATCAATCGAAGCCTTTGCTCGGGAGAAGGGCGTCCGCCATGGATTTTGCTTGCTCGTTGGAGGCTTGAAGGCGGGAAACCTGGTGGTCGGCCCGGCCGACCCGTCCGCCCGGCCGGTCGACCCGATGCTCCTGCCGTTCAACGCGGTTCACGAGGTCTCCGGAGTCGGCACCCTCTTCCCGGACGAAACCG